>JAGCXU010000093.1 GCA_017961145.1 Bacteroidaceae bacterium
AGCTAATTTCAGCCGCATCAGGGCCTCCACATAGTAATAGTCGGCATAGGTGAGGGGCACGTCCACTTCGCGCTTCTCGGGCATGTGGCCCACGCCATGCTTCAGGATAAAGCCGCCCTGTTCCCCCTCCTCAGCCAGATATGCAGGCGAACTGAGTGTGCGGAGTTGCTTCTCGGCAAGTTCGAGCCACTTCGGGGCCATCTTGCTCTTGTCGAGTTGGCTCAACTCAATAAGGGCGGATGCCATGATGGCTGCGGCCGAGGCATCGCGCTTCGCATTCGGAATGTCGGGCGCGTCGTAGTCCCAATAAGGCACTCCGTCGGCAGGCAGACGGGGGTGGTTCAGCAGGAAGATGGCAATCTTGCGAGCTTGCTTCAGATAGATGGATTTCCGCGTTTCGCGATACATCATGGTGTAGCCGTACAGTCCCCACGCTTGTCCGCGAGCCCAAGCGCTGCCGTCGGCATAGCCCTGAGCCGTGTTCTTGGCATGAGGCTGGCCCGAAATGGTGTCGTAGGAAACGACGTGGAAGGTGCTGTAGTCCCCTCGGAAATGGTTCTTGATGGTGGTCTTGGCATGCTTTTCCGCAACCTTCGCATAGCGGTTGTCGGATGTCTGGTGCGACATGAAGCAGAGCATCTCGAGGTTCATCATGTTGTCGATGATGACGGGATACTGCCATTGCTTGCCGAAGTCCCACGAACGGATGACGCCCAGCTTGGGGTTCCATCGTGTGAGCAGACTTTGTGTCCCTTCGTTTATGACATCCAGATAGTGGCGGTTGCCTGTGAGGCGGTAGCCCTGTCCGAAACTGCAATAGAGCATGAAGCCGAGGTCGTGGGTGTTGGTGAGCTTCTTGGCAGGTTCCACGCGTTCGGTATAGAGCTCGGCAAAGCGTCGGAACTGCTCGTCTCCGCTATTCTCGTAGAGCATCCAAAGAACGCCAGGGAAGAATCCTGAGACCCAGTGATCGTAGCGAATGGTCTGCAGCTTTCCGCTCTCGAAGGAACGCGGCAATGCGTTTTGCTTGTCTTTCAGCGAGTTGGCTAACAGGAGCGACTGACTTGCAGCACGCTCAAGCCCACGCTCTATCACTTGCGTCATCGGCTCATTGCTCTGAGCCACCATTCCCATCATTGGGAATAGTGTCGCAAGAAGCATCAGGAGCATCACTCTCATAATGTCTTTGGCTTGTGTTGTTACTGCGAGTGTGGGCAGTCAGAGATTTATAGACAAACTCAGGAATCGCTTTGAGAGGGCCGCAAAGCACGGACTTCTGCATGGTCTCTTTCTTTATCAAGTCGGCCGACGAGAAGAACCAGATGAATGCTCCCAGCACGAGTGCGTATTTCGCCATGCAAAGCAGTCCGCCAAGCAAACGATTCAGCGTTCCCAAGACGGGTATGAAGTTCAGCATTTTCGTGATGAGGGAGGCAATCAGGCTCGCTACGATGGGTACGACGACACACAGCAGCACGAATGCCGCCACTTTGCAGAAAGTGGGATAGTTAAGGAAACCTTCCAACACATCTCCCAACTCCTGATAGTAGAGGCAAGCAAGTATGAAGCCTGCCACGAAAGCGACAAGCGAAACGACTTGCTTTACAGCCCCGGAAAACAGTCCGCTGATGAAGCCGACTGCCAAAAGAATGAGCAGCAGAATATCCATGGCTTTTAATAGTTTAGAGTTCAAAATTCATAGTTCATAGTCATAAATCATGGACAACCAAGAAAACTATGAACTATGCACTATGAACTATGAACTCGCTTAGAGCGTTGCCTTGATTTCGATCTCCTGGAAGGTCTCGATCATATCGCCCTCCTTCAGGTCGTTGTAACCTACCAGCGAGATGCCGCACTCGAAGTTCGTGCTGACCTCCTTCACATCGTCCTTGAAACGCTTCAGCGCATTGATGGCACCCGTGAAGACCACGATGCCGTCGCGAATGACGCGAGCCTTGTTCGTGCGGCTCACCTTGCCGTCCACAACGTAAGCGCCAGCCACAGTACCCACCTTTGTGATGTGATAAACCTGACGCACCTCGACTTGGGCAGTAACCTCTTCCTTGATTTCTGGCGAGAGCATACCTTCCATCGCGTCCTTCACCTCTTCGATGGCATCGTAGATGACGCTGTAGAGGCGGATGTCGACGTCCATCTGCTCGGCCAACTTGCGGGCTGCGGCAGAGGGACGAACCTGGAAACCAACGATGAAGCAGTTTTCCGCAGCAGCAGCCATATTGACGTCGCTTTCGCTGATCTGACCCACAGCCTTGTAGATGACGTTGACCTGAATCTTCTCTGTCGAAAGTTTGATGAGCGAGTCGCTCAGAGCCTCGATGGAGCCGTCCACGTCGCCCTTGACGATGAGGTTGAGTTCCTGAACACCACCAAGTGCGATGTTGTGGGCAAGTTCCTCAAGACCACGACGTTTCATGGTGCGCAAACCCTGTTCGCGAGCCAGTTGCTCACGCTTGTTGGCAATCTCGCGAGCCTCCTGATCGGAGTCCATGACGTGGAAAGAGTCTCCTGCTTGCGGAGCACCATTCAAGCCAAGAACAGTAGCAGCCTGCGACGGACCAATTGCCTCAACACGCTGTCCACGTTCGTTAAGCATCGCTTTCACGCGACCATAGTTCGTACCGGCAAGAATGATGTCGCCAACATGAAGTGTGCCATTGCTTACAAGCACGGTAGCCACATAGCCACGGCCTTTGTCCAAGCTGGATTCGATGATGGAACCTGTTGCCTTGCGGTTGGGATTGGCCTTGAGGTCGAGCATCTCAGCCTCGAGAAGCACCTTTTCAAGAAGTTCCTCGACACCAATACCCTTCTTGGCACTAATGTCTTGGCTCTGATACTTACCACCCCATTCCTCAACGAGGAAGTTCATGTTTGCCAAGCCTTCCTTAATCTTGTCAGGGTTAGCTCCTGCTTTATCTATCTTGTTGATAGCGAAGACGATAGGCACACCCGCAGCTGTGGCATGAGCAATTGCCTCCTTAGTCTGCGGCATGATGTCGTCGTCGGCAGCCACGATGATAATGGCAATATCCGTAACCTGAGCACCACGAGCACGCATAGCCGTGAAGGCTTCGTGACCAGGTGTGTCGAGGAAGGTCACGTGTCGTCCGTCCTCGAGCGTCACGTTGTAAGCACCAATGTGCTGAGTGATGCCACCAGCCTCGCCGGCAATGACGTTTGTCTGACGAATGTAGTCGAGCAACGATGTCTTACCATGGTCAACATGACCCATGACGGTAACAATCGGAGCGCGTGGAACGAGATCCTGCTCGTCGTCCTCCTCCTCGCTGACAGCCGCACTAACCTCAGCACTCACATATTCCGTGGTGAAGCCGAACTCTTCTGCAACGAGATTGATGGTCTCAGCATCCATTCGCTGGTTGATGCTGACCATGATGCCAATGCTCATGCAGGTCGCGATAATCTTCGTGACAGGCACGTTCATCATCGTAGCAAGCTCGTTGGCTGTCACGAACTCGGTCAGTTTGAGTACCTTGCTCTCTGCTGCTTCGTTTGCCAGTTCCTCTTCCATTCCTTGACGGATGGCCTCACGCTTTTCACGACGATACTTGGCGCCTTTGCCCATCTTTGTGCCTTTACTGGTAAGGCGGGCAAGTGTTTCACGAACCTGCTTTGCAACTTCCTCGTCGCTTACTTCTGGCTGAAGAGGAGTTTGCTTCGGATGGTTCTTCTGCTTCTTGTTCTTTCCTCCACCACTATTCTGGTTTTGCTGTTGGGCATTGCTACCATTCTTCTTTTGACCAGCCTGTTGTTGATTCGCAACATCGTTGACGTCAACACGTTCCTTGCCAAGACGGACACGCTTTTTGCGATCACCACCTTGCGCTTCAATACGTTCGCGACGGCGTTCCTCGTGAGTCTTTTTCTTGGGACGTGTGGTCTGATTCAAGCTGTCAAGGTCAATCTTACCCTTGATGGTAAGAGAAGGTGCAGCATTCGGAGCGGGAGTCAGACGGAAGATTTCTGCCTCTTGCTTTTCTATAGGAGCAGTTTCTGCAGGCTCCTCCTTAGGCACAATGGCCTCTTCTTTTTGAACAACAACCTCTTCCTTCGGGGCAACAGGTTCTTCCTTCTTCTGGGGAGCAGGCTTAACCTCTTCCTCCTTCTCGACAGGCTTTGGTTCAGGCTTCTTTTCTTCTGCAGGTTTAGCCTTTGCAGTCTTCTCTATCTTAGCAGCTTTTTTGCCATCCAGGTCGATGTGTCCTAATATCTTTGGACCTTCCACCTTGGGTGCTTCTATTTGCACCTCTTCCACAGGCTTAGCCTTAGGCTCCTTACGTTCCTTTTTGCTTTGGCCGATGTGCTGCTGAAGGAGTTGTGTCGCCTCGTTGCGCAGTCCTTTGTCGGAACTGAATTCGCTTTGTAACTGGGCATACTGCTCTTCAGTAATCTTATAGTTGGGATTGGCCTCAACCTCGCTGAAGCCTTTCTTTTGGAGGAATTCAACAGCCGTCTGCAGTCCGATATTGAACTCCTTGGTTACTTTATTTAATCTGATGCTCATTGTCTTTTTATTCCCTAATCTCTAATCCATTTTTACTCGAACTCGGCTTGCAGGATGCGCAGCACTTCGTCGACAGTTTCCTCCTCGAGGTCGGCATTCTGTATGATCATCTCGCGCTGTGCGCCCAGCACACCTTTTGCGGTCTGGAAGCCAATCTTCTTGAGTTCGTCGATAATCCAAGGTTCGATGGCGTCAGTAAACTCATCGAGACTTACATCGTCATTGTCTTCTTCACTGTCGAGTTCGCGGAAGACATCGATGGTATAACCTACGAGCATGCTTGCGAGTTTCACGTTAAGGCCGCCCTTACCGATGGCGAGTGAAACCTGATCAGGATCGAGATAAACCTCGGCAGTACGTTCTTCTTCGTTGAGCACAACACTGTTGACGCGAGCAGGATTGAGGGCGCGAGTAATCATAAGCTGTGTGTTGGAAGTCCATGTTACCACGTCGATGTTCTCGCCACGAAGCTCGTGTACAATGCCACGAAGGCGACTTCCTTTCACACCTACGCAAGCTCCTACAGGATCAATGCGGTCGTCGTAGCTCTCGACGGCTATCTTGGCACGTTCGCCAGGGATGCGTGCAATCTTGTGAATTGTGATGAGACCGTCTTGAATCTCAGGAACTTCTGCTTCCAGCATACGTTGTAAGAATTCTGGAGCTGTTCGGCTCAGGATGATGCGAGGCTTGCCACCTGTATTCTCAACGCGCAAGATGACGGCACGAGTGCTTTCACCCTTACGGAAGAAATCGCCAGGAATCTGTTCTTGGCGAGGAAGAAGCAATTCGTTGCCTTCTTCATCCATAAGAAGAGTCTCGCGTTTCCATGTCTGATACACTTCTGCGCTGATGACTTCTCCTTCGCGATCCTTGTACTGATTGTAAAGCGCGTCGTACTCCAACTCCATGATTCGGCTAGCGAGAGTCTGTCTGAGCTGAAGGATGGCACGGCGTCCGAACTCGGACATATCGACGAGCTGGCTGACTTCTTCGCCTATCTCGTAGTCATCCTCAATCTGTTGTGCTTCGCTCAACGAGATTTCCTTGTTGTTGTCATTAACTTCACCGTCTGGCACAACCACACGATTGTGGTAGATCTCGAAGTCACCCTTGTCTGGATTGACGATGATGTCGTAGTTCTCATCTGTGCCATGCATCTTGGCAATGACGTTGCGGAAGCATTCTTCCAGTACGCTAACCAGTGTGGCACGGTCGATGTTGTTCTTTTCTTTGAAGTCGGCGAAAACCTCTATCATGTCTATCGCCTCTTTTGATTGTGTTTTACTTGCCATTATTATGTTTGTTTTGTTTTTACTTCACCTTAATGAGGTACTTGGTGTAGGCTACGTCTTCGAAGCGGAAGTTTGTGGGAACTTCCATCATGACTGGACGCTTTTTGCCTTCTTCCTTTACCTTTTGTACAATTCCGAGCTGGAAGCCTTCGTCGTCAACGCTCAACAAAATGCCATGATACTTGTGGCCATCGCGCAATTGTGTCTCAACTTCTTTGCCGACGTGAATCTCATATTGACGACGCACACGGAATGGTTGTCCCAATCCTGCGCTACCTACTTCGAGTTCGTAGTCTTCTTCATCGCGACTCAAACGCGATTCTATGTGTCGGCTCAGGTCGGCACAGTCTTCGATCCATACGCCGTCGGCGTGGTCAATCTCTACCACAATGCGGTCATCTGGGCTGATGCTGATATCTACAAGGAAATACTCTTTACCTTCAAGCCATTCCTCTACGGCCTTTTGCACTGCACTTTTGCTGATCATTTGTTTAAGTGTTTTTTAGGTTTATTAAAGAAAAGTGAGGAACTCTCGAGCCCCTCACTTTCATCTTTTCGCGTGCAAAGGTATGCTATTTCTGCGAAACGTGCAAATAAAAATGCAGAAAAATGGTGTAAAATGCTGTGTTCTTTGTAGAAAGATGGTGTTTCCCTGTTTGTAGAAGCGCTAGTTTTGGGTAATGCCTTTGTAGTTTAATTGCACTTGTTCATAGCTTTGCAGGTTGCCGATATCATAGCGATGGCCAGGCATTTCCATGGCGTAAACAGTTGTTTGGGAACAGAGCCAAGCGATGAAACTGCCAGGAGCATCTGTGCCGCAACCTTCCAAAATGCCTTTTTTGACGAGTTGTGTGTCCTTTCGAGTATAATAATAAAAAGGTGGGCAACACCAATGTGTTTCTGGATTGGGCGATTTCTCAGTCATTCGAAGGACGCGATCATTATCATCGATGGTGACGACGCCGCACTTCAAGAGCCGCTTCTCGTCCTTCTCCCAAAAGCGCATGATGCAGGAGGTCTGTTTCTCGCGAGCATAATAGACGAAGCGTTTGAGGCTGAAATCCAAGAGGTTATCGCCGGCAATGACCAGCATATCGCCGTCAAGACCGAGTTTCTCGATGGCGAATTGAATGTCGCGAACGGCTCCAAGTCGAGTCTCGTTGGAGGATGTGCCATCGTCAACAACTGAGATTTTCTGCCCTTTCGTGGCTGCCCAATCAAGGAAATGATGGGCGAACTTGTGGTTGGAGATGACGATATATTCGTCGACCAGACCTGCTTCGTCTATGTCGTCGACGAGCCAATCGAGGATTGTTTTATCGCCAACCTTGAGAAGAGGTTTGGGGAAGTTCTCTGTGAGAGGGTAGAGCCGCGTAGCATAGCCGGCTGCAAGAATGAGACATTTCATGTTTTTGTGTGTTGTCTAAAGCAATCCGTCAGCGCTTTGGCAGAAGTGGACGCTGTATTTCCCTTCAAGTTCAGGAAAGGTTTTGAGGTATTCGCTTGTTACTTTTTGCTTGATTTCCGTTTCGAAAGAGGGGTCTATGAGTGCCATACAGCATCCTTTGAAACCTGCTCCGCTGAAGCGACCGCCATAGATTCCGTCGGTATGGCGCATGATATCGTAGAGAGCTTTGAGTTCTGGCGACCCTGTTTCCCAGTTGACGATGCTGCTTTGGCCGCTTTCGAAACTCAGTTTGCCGTAGGTCTCCAAGTCTCCTCGTCTCCAAGCTTCTGCACCTTGCTCAACTCTGTCGAATTCCGTAAACCAGTGTTCAGCTCGGCGTTGCCAGGTTTCTGGGAGTCTGTCCTTGTAGTTTTCGTAGATTTCTCTTGGCACAGCTCGCAGATTTGCCTCGCTGAATTTTCCGTATTCCAATCCCGCATAAGCCATCAAGGCATAGGCCGCGCTTCGAGCTTCATCGATGCGCATATTGAATTTGCTGCCTGCGAGAGACCTTTCAATGCCGCTAAAGAAGATGGCGATGCGATAAGGTTTCATCGACGGATGCGTTGGAATGAGTTCATACTCATCGGTCTTCGTGTCGAGATAAAGCAGGTGGTCTTTCTTCGAATAGACCTCGCAGCTCTGGTCGAGCTTTCCGCTATTGACGCCCACATACTCGTTCTCGGCTGCCATCGAAGTGAGAATGAGTTCGAGGGGCTCTGGTTGGATGTTGTTGACCTTGCAGAGAGCTTTGAGAAAGACGAGTGCTACGGCTGCCGACGACGAGAGACCTCCGATGGGAAGGGTGCCTTCGATGACTCCGCTCAAACCAAAAGTCAGGGGATATCGCTCGCTGAGTTTGAGTGTGGCACCGCGAAGATAGTCGGCCCAATCGTTTTGTTTATGGCGAGGAACATCGCGAACATGGAACTGGGCCCGTTTTTCGAACTGGAGAGAGCAGAGTTCTACGACGCCATTATGCTTGGGACTGTAAGCGAGATGGATGCCTTTGTCGATGGCAAAACCAGTAACTTTCCCCAGATTTGCGTCACTATGAGCTCCGATGGGACATACGCGATAAGGGCAGAAAGCAAGGGCTTCTGGCTCGCGCTTATAGATTTCTTTGAACCTTTCCTGGCATTTCATGATATGATTGGTTAAGTATGTTTTCTTGCGACTGCAGTGACGATTGCAAACGTCAAACGTTATGATTGCAATCGTAACACTATACAATCGCAATCGTCACACTATACGATTGCCTTCGTCGCTGTAGTTGTTTTGTCTCTTCGCTGGTTATGTGAATTCTATCTTATTGTTGCGTTTCTCTTCTCGCCCATATTCTCGCAGAAACGTAGGCGGAAGTTCTCTCCGTTTTGCTTATCTGTCCGAATGGTGATGACTTGCTTTTCTCCTGGCAACATCGTGAAGAAGTTGTCGCTGTAATAGGTGCCGTGAATGGGTTTGTCGTTCATGTCTGTCAGAAGCAACTGGCAGAAGAAGGCGATTCGACGGCTACTGTTCCTTATCGTCACCTCCCATTCGTTTTCTCCATCCTTGCTTGGAAGCCGTCGAGTCATAATGGTAGGCTTCGCTTCGGGCAAGGTCGTGAGTGGCTCAAACCCGCTTGTACAGGGGCCAGTCAAGGTGTTCTTGCCCTCATACTTGTTCGTTGAGCGCCAATAGAAGTTTTTGCTCAAGACTTTTCCTCGAGCATCCGTCAGTTCAAGAGCGATGAAATGGACGGGAGTTATGTCGTCAGGAATGTTGACGGAAAGTATGTCGTTGGCCACTCCATCGGCAGGAACATCCACTTTTGCCGTAACAGAATTGACCTTACGACTCTGCATATCAAAGACTTCCGCCTTAGCCTTGAGTCCTTTCAGCGCTTCGAGATAGTCATTGCTAACGCTTACAGTTCCCGTCAGATAGTCATATTGGATGTGAACTGGCTCGAGAGCATGCATCGTATGATACAGGGAAGCAGTCGGTTCGAGGAACCAATCCCACATTCTTGAGCAGACTTGCCAGTTCGCACAATTGTGATACCAGAACAGAAGACCTGAGCACCAACGGTCTCCAAACTGCAGTTTGTGCTCGTTCCAGACTTCCCAAATGCTCTTCGAATTGATGGCTCCCACCATTTGTCCGCGGCGAGCAAACTCTTCGATACTCTTCGATTCGCCATATTGATCCACCATATCCTTGTAGAGAGTCGTCATAAGATGGAATCCGTTGCCATCCATGTAATCCCAAGTTGCCTTGTTGATGGGCCAAAGGTCGCTGGCAGGCATCATCTCATACAAGTCCTCAACAATAGGTAATGTTGGTGCTCCGTATTCAGGATTGAAGCCATCTACGCGACTTCCTCTGTCCGAAGCCGTATTCTCATAATGCCTCATCGGATTGACCTGCTTGTAAGGACTTCCGTCGTGAACACCGTCGCATTCACTTTGCATCTGATATGGAACGTCTGGAGCCAAGCTCTTAATGAGTTCTTCGGCTCCTGTGACAGCTGTGCTCTCGTTGCTCGAGACATAGATGACGATGCTGGGATGATTGCGGATGCGTTTCATGGTGCTCTCCACATTTGCCAGATAGAGTGGCTCATCCAAGGGATGTTTCGTGTCGCCAGTCATCCAAAACTCCTGCCAAACCATGATTCCGTACTCATCACAAAGTTCGTAGAAGCGGTCGCTCTCAGCAATTCCACCTCCCCAAAGACGCAACAGATTGATGCCAGACTGGTTGGTATAGGCAAGTTCTGTCTCCATGCGGGCATCATTGGTGCGAAGCATAGCTTCAGGAATCCAGTTGCTGCCACGAACAAAAGTCTTGTGGCCGTTCACGATGAAAAGTTTCGACTTGTCAGGAGTCTCGCGAGTCGCAACAATTTCTCTAATTCCGAAACGAGTTGAAAGACTGTCCATCGTAGCTCCTTTGCTGTCGGAAAGGGTCAGACGAAGTGTGTAAAGATTCTGCTCACCCTTGTTCTTCGGCCACCAAAGCTTGGGCCTTCTGATGACGAGCTGTGGGAAATCTTTTGGAGAGAAAGTGACCGTCGTATGCTCACCCCGTTGCAACTTTATCTTCTTACTGTTGAAAGAAATGCCGGTTCCATCGATGCTTCCGCTCACGACACACTCTCCGCCATTTGTGTTGGGGTTCCAAACTTCCACACTAACCGTTTCGCTAGCCACATCATAATTGGGATGAGCCAATTCTGAGGTTACGTAGGGGTTGCGAAGTTGCTGGGGACCAGTCGCATAAAGGCGTATCGAACGCCAAATGCCAGTATTCCGATCGCGTATTCCATCCTCGTAGGTAAAGTCCCAGCCTACAGTCATGAGTTGGGTTACATTCTGTCCTATCCAGCCATCTCCGCCGTTATGCCACTCTCCAACTGCACCCCAACCCTTTGGCGAGGTTGTTCCTGGCATGTCAACAGGAAAGACACGAATGGCGAGAGCCGCAGTCTGACCAGGTTGCACAGCTCGGTCTGTAATGTCGAAAGGCTGGTTGTTGAACATTCCTGCCATTTGTCCAATCATATAACCGTTAACCCAAATCTCTGCCCGATAGTTGATTCCCATCGGTTCAAGCCAGATGCGTTTGCCCTTGAACTCAGCTGGAACGACGAATTCTGTGCGGAACCAATAGGTATAAAACTCGCGTTCCACCTTGGCGAGGTCAGGGATGAGGTTGTTGGCAAGCTTGTTGGTCTGTCCATAATAAGGCTCAGGATAAACCTTTTGCTCAACGAGGTTTGTCAGGACAGTTGCAGGCACGATTGCTTCTGCCCAGCCTTGAGTGTTGAAGCCAGGAGAAGATATTTCTCTGCCTGTAGCTTGGGTTTCCCCATCACGAAGCATGTGCCAAGTATTGCTGCCACCATGCTGAAGTCGTGAATCAAGCGTGATATAGTTGTTTCTGTAGCCAGCCGAAACGTGCAACATCATAAAAAGCGTCAATAAAGTAAGGATTGTGTGTTTCATACTATTATTTCAGTTTTCGTTTTCTAGTTCTCCAATAGTGCTGCTGCGCACCAAAGATAGGGCGCTTGGCCATGATAGTCACCCGTCATTTGTGGGCGATCGAGGTAATAATTGAAGTCGTTCTTCTTGCCTGTGCCAACACAAATCTTTGTGACATCGTTGTTACTATTTATATAAGGTATGAGTGCAAGCCAAGCTTTTCGAGCTGCTGGGGCATAGGTCTTTGCCGAGAGCCATCCTTCTTTCACACCACGAATGAAGGCATAGGTAAACATGGCGGAGCCTGATGTTTCGGTCCAGAAGTCTGGTTGGTCGATAAGTTGGTTCCAAAGGCCTTCGTCGTTCCTGTATCGAAGCAGGCTTTTCATCATCTTTCGGTAGCCTTTCATGATGCGTTTGTAGTAGGGACTGTCTTTCGGAAGAGCCTTCAGCACTTCTGTCAGCCCGACTGCCATCCATCCGTCGCCTCGTCCCCAATAGAAAGGAACGTCAGGTGCATGGTAGAAGAGCCCGTTTGGCCGTTGCAGTTCATCAAGGTATTTCACCATTTCGAAAGCGGCTCTGTCTATGTATTTGCGGTCGCCAGTTGTACGATAGGCCCATGCTTGGACAATCGTAATCATGTACATGTCGTCGATCCACATTCGTGTTTGCCAGGTATAACCTTGACGGGCAAGTCGTTTCTCGCTCTCTTTCGCATTGGCAGGCAGTTCCCATTGAGTGTCGGCATACGAGAGCCCCATCGTTTTGTAGCTTTCTTCTGTTGGGAAGGATGCGTAAAGACTCAACGGAAGGGAGCCGAACATGTTGAAGTCGACGTGGTTCTTGGCAGGAATGTTCTCTTTGTGGTTTGCCAGAAGGTCATCGAAGCGTTCCTTCATCTTTTGCTGGATGACGTTATCACCCATGGCTCGTCCCCACATCAAGGCTCCGTTCCAAGTGCAAACTTCGTGGTAGCCGAGGTTTTTCGTATCGCCCCAATAAGCATGTTTCCCATCGATGAAGTGATAGGCAAGGCGTCGTCCCACTTCTTGCGGAGTGCTTCCTGCAGGGAAGTCGCGAAGCAAGTCTTTCTGTGCTACGCTTGTCAGGGCAAACAGTAGCGTTATGAACGTCAGGAGTTGTCGTTTCATGTTTTCCGAATTTGAATCTCTAATCGATATTTTTCGTGCAAAGATACTTAAAAGTTTGCACATTATGAAGCTTAACGTCCAAAATCTAGTTATATTTTGCTCTTTTTCTTTTCTTCTCGTTTCCATAAAGGAAAAGTTTACTATCTTTGCATTGTCTTCCGCACAAAGGCTGGCGTGGGGGCACGAAGAAAGTAACGAAAGAACGATGGAGAAGCATTTCTGTCTGGACGATTCGTCGAAGTTTCGCATGATAGAACTCGATGAGGTGGATTCTACGAACAACTTTCTGCGTCAACTCAACACGCCAGACAATCAACGAATGACACTTGTGACGGCTGATTTCCAGAGCGCTGGAAGGGGGGCTGACACGAATAGTTGGGAGTCGGAAAAGGGGAAGAATCTTCTGTTCAGCCTTCGAGTAAGGCCGTCAAACCTGCCTGCTCGACGAATGTTCGCAGTTTCGGAAGTCGCAGCCTTAGCCGTCCGAGATGCCCTCAATGCCTTTGCTACAGGGTTTCGCATTAAGTGGCCAAACGACATCTACTTCGAAGACAGCAAAGTGGCAGGCATACTCATCGAGAACGACTTGCAGGGGCCGCAGATCAGGCATTCCACGATAGGCATCGGCATCAACATTAACCAACGTCGTTTCCTGAGTGATGCTCCCAATCCGCGTTCGTTGTCAGACATTGTGGGGCATGATGTGGAGCGGCGCGAGGTGTTGGAGCAGTTCATGGATTGCTTCACGCATTATCTGCAACAAGTAGAAAACGGCCAAGAAGATGCGCTCGATGCTCTGCATGAACACTATAAGGAAGGTCTTTATCGTCGTGATGAAGAGCACAGATTTGTCGATGAAATGGGCATTTTTTGTGCAAAACTCATAGATGTGGAGCAGTCAGGGCACTTGATTCTGCTGGATAAAGAAGGCAAGCGACGCCGTTACGAGTTCAAAGAAGTGAAATACATTATATAATTTATACAATATGGCAAGATTCAAACGCATTCTACTTAAGCTTTCGGGCGAAAGCTTGCAGGGCGAACAAGGCTACGGAATCGACGTGAAACGTCTGAATGAGTATGCCAAACAAATCAAGGAAATAGCCGATATGGGCGTTCAGATCGGCATAGTTATAGGAGGTGGTAACATCTTTCGAGGTTTGACGGGAGCAGGAAAAGGCTTCGATCGCGTCAAAGGTGACCAGATGGGCATGTGCGCAACAGTCATCAATTCTTTGGCTTTGAGTAGCGCTCTCGATGCAATCGGGCAGAAGAACAGGGTAATGACGGCTTTCAGGATGGAACCGATAGGCGAGTTCTATGGTAAATGGAAAGCAATCGAAGCGATGGAGAGGGGCGAAGTGGCAATCTTCAGTGGCGGCACAGGAAGTCCTTACTTCACGACAGATACTGGCTCTTCTCTGCGAGGAATTGAAATCGAGGCAGATGTAATGCTTAAAGGAACTCGCGTAGACGGCATCTATACGGCTGATCCTGAGAAAGATCCGACTGCCACTAAGTTCCACGACATCACTTATGATGAGGTCATTTCGCGTGGATTGAAGGTGATGGACATTACTGCGACTGCGATGTGTCAGCAAAACAATCTGCCCATTTACGTCTTCAATATGGACGTTGTAGGCAACCTCAAACGCGTCCTCGAAGGCGAAGAAATAGGCACATTAGTGCACAACTGAATAGAGACCTCTAGGGTCGTTTGAAAACATGGCACGTGAAGTTCGCAAACTTAACGTGCCATGTTTCTGTTTTTAACGTGTTACGTTTGCGAACTTCACTAGCCATGTTTCTATTCGCGAAAAGTTAAGGCGGGAACTCTGTCCTTTCGAACAAGAGCTCCCGCCTCGTATTCAATATACTTCAGGAATGAAGTGCGATTACTTTACAAGCACTTTCTTGCCGTTCACGATGTTGATGCCCTTCTGCAACTTGCTTAAGCGTTGACCAGCAAGGTTGTAGATTTCAGCAGATTGCTTGCTGTTGTCAGCAGCCACTCCCTTGATACCATCAGGATCGAAGGCTGCCAGTACAGGATAGCTGCCAGGTTCCATATCGCAAGACCATACTGTGGGATCCCATGCAACCACCTTACTCTGCATGTCGGCAAAGTTGGTTCCGTCGTAGTAGATGATTTCGCTCAGCTCGTCACTTTCACGAGTGGGGCCGAAATTATTTGCCGTGTTGTTCCATACACCTACGCGCTTGTAAGTGCCAGCAGGAGTCGCATCTTGGAAGCCACCACCGATGATGCCGCCACCACGATTGATGGAACCAGCTGCATAGACCTGAGTCATGTCAACCTTAGCGCGTATGCGACCGATGATGCCACCTGTAAGGTCACCAGAGCCGTTCACTTCCACATTGGCATAGCAGTTCTTGATATGGCTCTCGCAGGCAACGTTACCAAACATGCCACCACAGTAGCCGTTTGCTGTCACCTTACCTGTTACCCATACATTCTCTACATAGCAGGGCTGATTGAAGGTTGAGTGACCCAGATAACCAGCTAAGATACCTGTGCCGCCAGCACATGTCACGTCAGCATTCTCTACACCCAAGTTGCGTACATTGCCGCAGAGTATTCCAAAGAGACCGCAGTAGTCATAAGCTCCATCCGTGTTGGAAGTGAGGTTGCTGATGACATGTCCTTTACCATCGAAGTCGATGAATGGATAACCGTTCGACTGGTCAGGAATGTTGAAGAGAGGTGTCCAATCTGTTACGCCTGCCATATCGACATCGTCTTCCATAACCACATAGTTCATGCGTCCTGAAACAAGTTGGTTAAGCAGGTTTGCGAGGTCGGCAGCCGACTTCACAACGAATGGATCGTCTTGAGTACCTGTATGCACCTTTTCATTAGTGTAGGTGCCATCTGCGTCTTTATAGACAACCTTGTGAGTGTCGTAAAGTACGGGGAACTCATCTGCACCAATAGTCTGATACCAGTTGATCTCTGCTTGGTCGCCGTTCAACTTGTAGCAAATCTCGCCACTTGCCAGCACCTCTGCGGTAACAGTATTGGCGGTGATATTGTTCTCGCCACTAGCGTTTGGAGCGCTACCCTCAAGCATGTAGTTGTTCTCAAACTTGGAGTTTGAGTGGCTGCGGAGACGTCCTACGAATGCTCCACCATAAGAAGGTGTTGCACCACCTTCCATTGCAACAGTTCCAACATTCAGGCAATTGAAGACTCCCTTGAATGAGTCGTTGTTCACGTAGCCGCAGATGCCACCAGCATAAGCATTGGCAGTGTTGTAGATAATGGTACCGTAGTTCGCGCAGTTCGTGTAGCTTACGCCGTTGTTAGAGTAAGCGCCTATGCCACCGATACAATCATGAGTGCCACCTGCCTCGTGAATAGTGCCGCTGAATGAGCAGTTGCTTGCAGAGCTATTCTCGCTAAGATGTCCAATGACGCCACCGACGTGGTGAGCTGTCGCAACGACTGCAATGTCGAGTGAAGAGTGAACGTTGGAAACAGCAGTACCCGTTGCCCAACCAATCGCGCCGACGCCAGTGCCGGTAGAGTAGGTGATAGCTCCTTCGATGCTAAAGTTCTTGATGGTTGCACCACTTGCATAGCCGATGAAGCCAAATGCATCACTGACTGACTCCTGATTGAAGCCAGTAACCTTGTAGTTCTGACCGTCGAACTCACCCTTGAAAGGTGTGCTTGATGTACCGATAGGCTGGAAGTCTTCCACCTCGCTCATGTCGATATCAGCAGTCAAAACAGCATTTGCATTCTGGTCGATACTATTAACAATAACGGAGTAAAGTGTCACATCATCAGCTGTTGCCAGTTGATAAACGCCGTCCACTTGTTCCAGCTTTATCAGATTAGCATTGTTCAACTTTTCTGCAATAGCCAGTGCCTCTTCTGTGCTGACGTCACCGACTTCATAATGATTCTGTGTATCTAAAACTTCAGTCTCCCATTCATCATATACTTCCTCGGAAATAATCTCTACAGAAAACAGACCATCAAGAGTGTCGTAGAGCTTGTATGCAGCGTCGAGCATTGAAATGTATGCCTTGCGACAAGCATAAACCTGATTGAAGAGGTCAGAGAAGGTAGCTATGAGAGCCATCTTGTCTTCGGTCTGCCCAACTTGTGCGATTGCCTCTACAAGCTGTTCTTTCAGTTCTTCAGATATGTTGGGATACTGAGCAAAATCGGTGTTGTCGCTGCTGATCTCGAAGTCCACAATTACCTGTGCGCGAGCTGCATAGCCTTCGAGCACTTCGGAGAGTTTATCCTCTTCGTTAGCTTCATCGGCAGCACCAAGATAGATGATATGCATGTCGCTGAATGGCAGCCAGTCTCTTCCAAAGGAACCGAGGCTACGTACGCCGACAGTCAGTGTGCCGTCGGTTACTTCCGTTGCGCAGTAGTTCTCGTAGCGACCAGCATTGAATGCATAAGAGCAGCCAGGCATGCCACTGGGAACCAATCCTGTTACTTCAAAATCATAGAGAGTGTCACCGTTGCCTTCGCCAAGACAGTTCACGCCTGGTTCGGCATCTTCTTCCGAAAGGACATCTTCGCCAGGAGTCATGACGTAGTTCACTGTGCCGTTCATGAAGACCTGACCTGCATGGTACTTAGAATAAATGTCATCTCCAGCGCGGAACAATGCATTGGTTGTCATCACATAAATACCGTTTGGCAGGTCGGTCAATGTTTGAGAGACACTGAAGGTGCCTTCGCCAAGTCCGCGAACAATAGGCATAACCTCAGGTGTACCGCCAGTTGAGAGTGTGATGCCGTCAGCTTCTGTCGTCCATCCCTCAAAGCCTTCTGCAAAGTCGGAATTGGCCAGCAAGCGGGTAATCTCAGTTCCGGAAGTGATGCCGCCTGCGATGGTATTCTCCAACATTTGATATACAAAGGCAATTTCGTCAGCAAGTGCTTCATCATTCAGATCGAGGTTCTCCATGATGTAGGAATAACTACCATTAGGATAGTCAGCACTCGGATTTAACTTCTCCTCCAGATAAGCCTTAAGGAAGTCGGCCCATTCGCCTTCGGGTTCATTTTCTGTGAAATAGTTGGTAGCCTCCTCACAGGCTTTCTCGTATTTAGCATAGTTGGCAGCAGATGTCTTGATGCCTTCCTTCTGTTCTAAAGCAGCCTTATAGGCTTCAAGGAACTCTTCGAGAGTTTCGATGTTGCGCCACGACTCAATTTCTTGAGCATACTCTTCTACCAGTTTCTGGTAAGCAACTATATCCTCGAGGAACTCTTGTTCGTTGGCAATGATGTTGTTGATAAAGTCATCAATTGTCTCATCGTTGATACATTCAAAGTCCCCGCTGTTGGTCTGATAGATAACGCCCTCGTCGCCATAAGGCACAGGATATGCTTGTTCGTCGAGAACCTGATGCCAAACAACATCGATGAATGTCTCTTCATTCAACTTCCAGGCAATTTCACCGCTGTAAAGTTCATCAGGATTAGTTTCTGTAGCCGTCAAGGTAACAGTACTTGCAGAGCCGTTGAGGATATCGCCGATATAGAAACTATTGGGGAGAGAAGACTTAGTGCTCTTGACAGCTCCGAAGAACTGACCCCAAATGGCAGACTCAACCTTACCGATGGACAGACAGTTCTTGATGGTTACGACACCGCCGTTGCTATAGCCGACGAATCCGCCGAAGGTGCAACCACCAGGAGCGGAATTGAGGTTGAGAACCTTGCCATCAAACAGACAGTTGGTGATGTCGGCTACGGTATTGCCATTGTTGTTCACATAGCCTATGATGCCACCATAGTTACCATTATTGCCCGCATCGTTGCCGTCAAGTGTTCCAGAGTAAGTACAATTCTCGATGGTGGTTTTATATGAGGTAGTAAGAACACCACCAAGGATGCCGCCCTGTCTGCCGCCTGCAATTGAGTTGTTGATGTTCACGAAACTGTGGATGTTGCGGATTGTGGGACGTTCATCGCGAGCGTAGGCAGCAACGCCGCCTGCATACTGGTAGTTAACGTTGTATGTTCCGTAAACGTCAAAGTTCTCGATGAGACAGTCAGTGGAAATGACGCCGAACACTCCGAAGTAGTTCTGTTTTGCGGTTGCATTGAGGTTCTTGATGGTGTGGCCTTGGCCGTCGAAGTGACCTTTGTAACCTGCACTGGCAACACCTCTGGTAGCGCCCCAGTCACCGATAGGTGTCCAGGCAATCTCTGTTTCCTCTGGGTCTGCGTCTTCCGGCATGAGGTCTGCGAAGTCGATGTCGGCAGTCAAAATAGCATTAGCATTGAGTTCGCCAGTATTTACTTTCTGCTCGAACCATACCAATTGCTTTGCTGAGGCAATCTCGTAGAAGCCGTCAGCATTGGGAGTCATGTAGTCTGCATCGAAGAGACCGCAATAGTCGCAGAAGCCGTCTACAATGTTGTGGTCATCCTGCGTGATGCCTGTGTCTTCGTTCGAGAAGGTGGAACCTTCGTAAACGTCGCCATTGCAATGCAGACGCCCGTTCATGTACACCTGTGCATGTGTGGCATCGAAGAGAACAGGGGCTTGGTCTGCGCCCAATGTCTGATACCAACCGATGACGGATTGGTCGCCGTTGAGCTTGTAGCAAACCTCACCTGTGGGAAGCAAGTCTGCATTGAAGCAGAAAGCTGTTGTCAGGTTGGGACTGCCACCGTCTTTGCCTGCACCCGTAGCACTACCTTCCAGCCAGCAGTTTCCTGTCATCTTGTTGGCATCGTGAGTTCTCAGGCGACCTACGATAGCGCCCCCATATGTTGGTGTGCCATCGGTTTCATTATAAACGACTTTGCCCATATTGAGGCAGTTCTGCACATATGAGGCTGTGTTGTTGCAATAGCCAGCTACACCACCTGCTGCACAACCGGCATCGTCGAAGTTGATGGTACCGTAGTTGGCACAGAATGAAACGCTGTCACTGCCAAGATAAGCCACAATGCCAGCAAAGTTATCGGCGCTGCCTACTGCCACATCCATTGTTCCATCAAAGGTACAGCCACTAATGGTGTTGCCTCCACGAGCTGAACCCACAACGCCTCCTACATGATGTACGCCTGCTTCAGGAACCACGACTGTCAGCGAAGAGTGTATATTTACAATGGTGCTGTTCGCAGGATAACCTACGACGCCAGAACCTGTTCCAGCAATAGCGGTAAGTGTTCCAGCAATGCTGAAGTTCTTGATGGTTGCTCCTGTCGCATATCCGAAGAGGCCGCCACCGTCAGCTTCGCTTGTTGCGTTGAAGCCGGTAATGGTGTGTCCTTGTCCGTCGAAAGTACCTGTGTAGATGCCACTACTTTGTCCGATAGGTGTCCAAGGTGTCTCTTCGGTAATTACCTCAGCGAGGTTGATGTCGGCAACAAGCACGGCATTGGCTCCGAGTTCACCGCCATTTACCAAATCGGCGAATGCCATGAAGTCTGCAGCACTGCCAATTTCGTAGTAGGTGGTGCCGTCGATCTCCGTGGTGGACAGGTCTTGCGCCCATACCTGCATTCCTGTCATGCCCAACAAGGCAGTCAGGAGAAATGTGTAGAATGTTTGTTTCATGTTAGTTGAAGTTAATAAAAAGTTGTTAGCATATAATAGTTTCGGTTCTCCTCACAGATACCTTATTATTTATGCGCGCAGACATGCACACGCATAATTCGAGTGTAAAATTACAGATTAATGGCCAAACTCCATTTCTGGGCTTTGTTAAAGATTGTTAAATATGCGCAGAAATGTTATTTTGGTGTTAAAAGTTTGGGCTTTCGACGAAGTGTGTTTCAACTGGAGGAACTCCTGTTTTGTCATGAAACTTCGTGTTTTGGGCTTGTTTTCCAGGGCTTGTTTGGAGCCAAATAGTGTCGAGGGCGAAAAGAACGCAATTTTGGTAGGGTTGTTATGTGTTTGTGAGTCAGAATCTTACAATGTCAAGAAATAAGATTCGACCTGAAAAAGTGGCAAAAAAGGCGTGTTTACCAGCCCGATGAAACCTGTGAAAAAGGCAAATTTGGCGTGCCAAGTTGGAAAACTTAACGTTTTAAGTTGGCAAACATGGGCTGTGACGTTGGAAGTTTCCCTGTTTTGAACCACCAAAATAGGCTTGTCGGAAAAATCTTTACATTATTTTGTGCTGAAAAGCAAACTACGTTTTGTAAACATTTTTCCTAAAAAGTTAGGGCGGACATGAAATCCGCCCCAACTGACATAAATCTGCCATATTGTTTAAGGCAACGTCACTTTCGCCATGACAGGAAAGTGCGTGGAAGGGAATCGACGCTTGTAGGAGCCTCCAGATTCCGCTGTGTAATAGGCGTTTTGCAGTTGTCCGTATGCTTTGACGGTGACGTTTCTGGAAACAAAGACAAAGTCGTATCGCTCGCTGCCATGATTTGCAGCCAGGTCGAAATTGTTCCTTGTTCCGTATTCTGCGCTGACAACGGAAGCCTTGGTGAAGCTGTCGAAGTACTTTCCTGTGATTCTGGTATACGCAGTTTTCGATGAATCGACTCCCAGATTGCCAACGATGAAGCATGGAAGTCCCTCAGTATTGACCTCTTCGATAGCGGTTCGAAGGCGAGTCGCAGAGCTGTAAGCGACGGAAACGACTGTAGAGAAGTGGATGTTGAAGACATAGAAAGCCTTTCCTTCCTTCTTCAGTTTCGCCCAAGAACAAGTGCTGCCTTCAGGCATGTCGCTAACGACTCCGCAAGAGTCGAGCTCAAGTTCTTTGCTGTAAAGGATGTCTCCTGCAGCATTGTGGTAAGTCATGAGTGTCGAAATCGAACTGAGTTGGGATTCTGTCAGCGACTGTAATCCAAGCACATCAGGCTGCTCATACTTGAACATATTGCAGATGACGTTCTTGCGGTTCGTCCACTTGTCGCCACCATCTCCATAGAGTGTCTCCTCTTCGGTTGTGGTGACGTAGAAACTGCCTATGTAAAGATCCTGTGCAAAAACACAGAAAGTCATCAATGATATGATGAGGAATGATATATTTCTTTTCATTTTATGATGTATTTCTTACCGTTAATAATGTTGACACCCTTTAGTATCTTGTTCAAACGCTGGCCGGAGAGATTGTAGATGGCATCGTTGGTGTGATCGGCAAGTTGTGAACCTTGAACTTCATAAATGCCTGTAGCGTCGACGATGAGAAGCGTAATCTCCTCTGGTTGCTCGCTGTTTGCCGTCAGATGGGCTTCGAAAGCATTCATCACAATATCGTCTGTTGTGTATCGGAATGCACCATTGTTAAAGACATAACCGCTGGAAACAGTCAACTTGTCGAGTGTTCCCGTAAGCAGGAAGTTGCCTGCAGAAACGGTTACATCAGTCGGCGGAACAGCAACAGGAGTGTTATATGCCTCCAGTTCGAATGCCCCACCGAGGATTTGATAGAGTCCTGGAGTATAAGCAGCAAGGGTGGAACAAGGAACAATCGCAAGGACAGAACCTTCGGTCAGCTCAGGAACAAGTTCATAAAGCTGCATGTTTTCGGTCGATTCAACTGAAAAAGGCAGATATATGGTTCCCCATTTGGCAGTCGATTCGCCGGTATAGCTGGCATAATCGGCAGTGAAATTAACTGGTGTCGAGAAGTAATTGACTAAAGCAAGGTTAGCCAAGCGTCCACCTTCGTTGACATAGAAGTCGTAATTTGTGTTGTCGTTCGAGTTCTTTTGCTTGCCGAGCATTCCCTGAGAAACAATCTTATGCTCAGGATATCCACCGATGATGGGGTAGGAATCTGTTTGTTCTCCCTCATCCAGGTTCTGAAAGAAGACCATTTCGTCGAAGCTCTTGTCCTTGTTAAGCAGGTAAGTCAACTTGCCACGAACCACATCGTCCGATAACACAGCAGTAGCACCCGTAGCAGAAGAAGCATCTGTGGCAGAACCAAAAGCGGTCAGGGTTGTTCCGTCTAAGTAGTAAAGATCGGAAGGAAGTGTGGTCATGGCCTTCACTTGTCTGCCAATGATTTGTCCGCCATTAGTATTGTTGCCAGTAACAGGGCCTACATTTGCGCAGAAAGAAATCTTGAAACCACTATAGTTGACATATCCCAGAATGCCACCTATATTTGTTGATGTGCCGTTGGACTTAACTGTTCCGTAGTTGATGCAATACGATATATTGTTGTTCGTCCCGTCAGCATAACCAACGATACCGCCCACAGTATTGGTTCCAGCATCGGTGAGTTTGCCCGAATACGAGCATCTGCTGACTATGGAGCTGTTAAACATTGAGCCGACAACACCTCCAATGTGTTGTGTTTCGTTGTTTGCCTTGCTGGCTGTAATGTTAAGTGAGGAATGCACGTCTGTGACAGTCGTATTGTCGGCATAGCCAATGATGCCGTGTTCTGTAGTTCCCTCTGTGACGGAAAGCGTGCCGCTGAGAGTGAAATTCTTGATTGTGGCACCCGATGTCTTGCCAAACAAACCAGAATACGACTTGCTTGTCCTGATAGAAATGTTCTTAATGGAGTGACCTTGGCCGTCGAATGTGCCGGTGAAAGGTTTACTTCCTGTTCCTATTGGCAGCCATCCTGTCGTCCCCGACATATCGATGTCATCCAGCAGAACAGCTTTGGCAGCAGTGTTCTGGCTGTATCCGCCCATACCATTAACGATGTATGAGAAGGCTCTCAACTCTTCTGCGGATGATATCTGGTAAACACCGTTGACAGGCGACGGGATTGTTTCGAGTTCTGACATCTTTATCGAGTTCTTATAGGCAAGTTTCGCAAACACGGGACTATGGTCGGAATAAGCTCTCTCGTAATAGGTTGCTGTGCCAGAGGTGGAATAGTAACAAGGATTGAGCACGGCATAGTTATTGATGTTAAAGGCGTTTTTCGTTACAAAAATGTGGTCGATACGTCGCATTTGTCCCGAAACTGTGCTATAGCTACCTCCATCGAAGCCAGGACATGTACCATTTGTTATGAACTTCTGCTTTGCTTTTTCAAAGCAATCGTAGAGAAATCCGGAGTTGTAGAAGAGCTTGTAGGCTTCTCCTGTTTGAACGGCATTATAGTCACCGGAAATAATGACGGGCGTAGATGAATATCTGTCTCCCGCAATCTCTTGAATCCTCTGCTTTATCAGATAGAACGATTGTTGCCGGTTTGTCTCGTCAAGGTCAAGATGTGTGTTGAAGTGATAGACGACTCTTTTTGCCAATTTGTCATAGAACTTGCCCCAGGTGCAAATACGCTTGTATGTAGTTGCTCCTCCTTTGCTGGGGAAACCGTTCGATGGCTTCCATGGCGTATCGCTCAACCAGAAATCACCATGATCGAGAAGTACCATTCGCTCTTTACGATAGAAGATGGCAGAATACTCGCCACCTGTGGTGCCGTTGTCACGTCCCACACCGACATAAGCATAGCCGTTCAATCCGTTTGCCATATCGTTCATCTGTGCGTTCAAAGCTTCCTGAACACCAAGCAAGTCTGGCTGTTGGAAGTTGACGAGGTTGATGAGGTAGGTGCGTCTGGTGTTCCATCCGTTGCCAGCATCAGTGTCACCGTTGTTTTTGTACCGAACGTTATAGGTACATACGCACAGGTCCTGAGCATTTGCTGCAAAAAAGGTCAGCAGCACAAAAAGTAGGTGTAACAATCTCTTCTTCATTATGTTTGAGGTTAAAATAGTTGTTGTTATTCGAAGTCAAATTCCAATTGCGTTGAGCCAAGCAGGTTGAAGGTTAGGCGGTGATAAGGAGATGTGCCATTTTCGCGAATTGCCTGACGATGAGCAGGTGTAGGATAGCCTTTATTACTATCCCAATGGTAGGCAGGAAACTCTTTGTGCAGTCGGAACATGTAGTCATCTCTATAAGTTTTTGCCAGAATGCTTGCTGCTGCAATACTCATGTACTTGCCATCTCCCTTGACGATTGTGGTATAGGGCAGATTACCATATGGAGAGAAGCGGTTGCCGTCGACGATGACTTCCTCTGGCCGAACCTTGAGACCATCAAGGGCACGATGCATGGCGAGGATGCTTGCACGAAGGATGTTGATACGATCTATCTCTTCATTGTTCAAGTAGCCTACTGCCCAAGCTAGTGCTTCACGCTCTATGACCTCTCGCAGCGCATATCGTTTTCGCTCGCTGAGTTGCTTCGAGTCGTTCAGGAGTTCACTCTTGAAATCAGGTGGCAAGATGACGGCAGCAGCATAGACCGGTCCTGCGAGACAGCCTCTTCCGGCTTCGTCGCAACCTGCTTCGATGACATCTTTATGGTAGTAGGGCTTCAACATGTTGTCTTATCTCTTGATGATGGCTCTAATGATGAACCAGAAATGTCGAATGATAGTTGTAGGCCAACCATAGTAGTGTGCCATGATGTGTAGCCGTTCTATGAGAGAAGCACGGTGGTTGCGTGTCGTGAGGCCTTCGTTCAGATAGTCTGTAAGCACAATCTGTGTGTTGACAATCTTGAGGCGACGACGCTTCGCACGTTGGACGAGACGAATACACCAATCGAAGTCCGCAGAATAACGATAGTTAAGGTCGTAGAGTTCCTGTTTTGCGAGGTCTGTCCTGACATAGAATGATTGGTGACAGACAAGCATACCATTGCGGAAGCTTTCAGGCGTAAGTTTCTCTGGGGGTGTGAGTCGTCGTCGACGGAGGAACTTCCCTTCGCCATCAACCAAGTGCGTGTCGCCATAAAGAATGGCAGGATGGCTGTGACCTCCTTTTCTCCATTGTGTCAGGTTTGAAACAGAAGAGATAGTGTCGGTGCTGTGCAGGCAGTCGCCAGCATTAAGGAATACGATATAGTCGCCTGTCGCATTCAGTAAAGCCTTGTTCATCGCGTCATATAGTCCATTGTCAGGTTCACAGATGAGGCGTATGTTGTGGCGCGCTTGGTTCTCCTCTACATAGCGTTGCACAAGGGAAAGAGTGTGATCCTTTGAACATCCGTCAATGATAAGATGCTCAATGCGAGCATAATCCTGCGAAGCGACACTTCTTAAAGTGCGCTCAAGAGTTGTTTCTGCATTGTATGTGACGGTTGCTATGGTAATGAGAGGCTTCATGTCAAGTTTGGTAGAGGTTGATGTATTGCTGTGCCACGTGTGTTTCTCCGTAGGCATTGGCAGCTTTATGATGAGCAGCATCTCGTAAGTCGTGACTCAGGACGAAGCGTATTCCGGCAGCCAAGTCGGCAGCATCTCGGTAGTGTGCTACGTAACCATTCTCAAGGTGGTCTATCATCTCAGGTATACCTCCAACATTGAAACCAACACAAGGCGTGCCACAACTCATTGCCTCGGCAATAGTGTTGGGCAGATTGTCTTGCAGGCTTGGCGTGAGGAAAGCATCGACAGCGTTGTAGATTTGTGGCATCAAGTGCTCACCAACGGAACCAAAACGTGTGACATTAATGCCGTCGGGCAATGGGATTTGTTCTGCATTTTTACCTACAATGACAAGATGCAAGTCCTTCTTTTCAGTTAGTTTAAGCGCTTCAAGCAGATAGGAGATGCCTTTCCTCTCGTCATTCACCTTTTGACTGCAGAAAAGGAGCAAGTGTTTATCTTGTGGCAAGGAAAGGGATTGTCGTGCTTGCTGCATGTCGGTGGGATGGAAAAGAGCAGCCGGAATGCAGTTGTTGATGTGTTCCACACGTTCTGAAGGCAAGGCGTATCGTGCCTGCTCGGCAATCCATTGACTACATCCCACGAAGGTAGGATGCCATTGTTGGTATATTGCGCGCTTGAGCGCGTATAAAGAAGAAGGTAGTGAGCCACAAAGAATAGGACAATGTAGGCACTCTCTTTCAGCACATTCTCCTCGATAATGACACACTCCCAAGTAGGGCCATTCGTCGTGTAGCGTCCATACGATTCGTTTGCCACTACTCATAATTTCGTCCAATCCATCGAGAGAAAGCATGCCTTGGCACACCCAATGCAGATGGATAACGTCCGCTTCTTGGAACTCTTGGGTATGTGTGATGTCAATACCCACGTTAGCGATGTCTGCTTGCCAGAGTCGAGAGCGTCGGAATCCACAGCGAGGTAATATGGAAAGGCGTTCCAAGAGTTTCGGCACTTTGTTGCCCACCTTACAGACTGTAACGGCATCTGATTGTTTGTCGCGTACCATCAACTTGGCTTTCACTCCGTTTTTATTGAGGGCTTCCATGAGTCGGCGAGCAGCAATAGCTCCTCCGCCACTACATTCGCTTGTGCTTATAAGCAAAACATTCATTTGTATGCCTCCTTTCCCATCCACTTATTGATGCGATTTCGAATGGAGGTGAGAATAAAACGGAAGTTCCCATAACGCAGATTAAGCAGTAATTCCTCGATGGAACGGCTAATCTTTACCATCGGACATCTCCATCCCATGATTCGATAGGCACGATGTCGGTAGGCAACATGTTCGATGATGTATGGCGGATGACTGAGGGAATACCCTTCTGGCAGCTCGAATCGTTGCATGGTGAATATGCGACGATAGCCACGAGGCATTGTTTCGAGAGACCCTCCGAAGTGTGTGCTGTCGGCAGTTGCACCAAGATTGTTTATCATGTTCTTTCTTGGCACGATAGCCAGACCGTTGCTGAGCAACATGTGTGACCAGAAGATGGTTTCGTAGAAGGCTTTGCCTTGTTCCCGATGTTTACGGCACATAGGCAGGAAGTCTTTGCGATAACGGCATTCTCGTATCAGTTCTTCTATCTGACGGACAGAAGTTGGGTCGTCAAGCCAAGTGTAATGCTCGTCCCATTGATTGATGACGCGTCGCCACGAAGCCCAGCCCCAAATGCTGAAGTTTGTGGTGAAGAAGTAATCGCTCTGTACGTCGTTTGTCTGTTCTTCGACGTTAAATCCGCTTATCATCGTGATGCGTTCGTCGTTTTCATAGCGTTCGAGCATTTCTTTGCAGAACGAGAAAAAACTAATAGCGGGCACATCGTCATCCTCCAGCACGATGCATTTGTCAACATGGCTGAAAGCCCATTTCTGTGAGATGTATTCCGAAGGGTCGCAGCCAAAGTTCCGTTCCTGATAGAAAGTCTCTACCTGACATTCCCAATCGACCTTTGACACCACTTCTCGGCAGGCAAGTATGCCAGGCATGTCTGCTTCGCTTCGTGGTCCGTCTTGATAAAGAAACAGACGCGAAGGGCGTGCTTTGCTAACTTGGGCAAAGACTTGGCTCAACTGGTTCGGCCTGTTGAAGAACAGAATAAGCACAGGAATATCGACGAGAGCAGGTTTCATGACTGCAAAGTTATAATTTTTTGAGCAATTTACACATAATATATGAAGGAAAAGCATGCATTATATTGTAAAAAGTTATATATTTGCAGAGGAAAACTATTACTGACAACTAAAATCTTCCCAATGAAAAGACTTTTGATGGCCGCAGTCTTGCTAATAACTTTGGCTGGTTGCACGGAACAAATTGATACATCTGCGAGATATGTATTCGAGGGTAAAACCATCATGCAGTATCTTGAAGAAAAGGACTACTATAGCGAGTATGTACGTTTGCTTGGCAAGATTCCTGTAAGTCCTTACTCTCAGACGACATTGAAGCAACTGCTGTCTGCTCGCGGACACTATACTGTGTTTGCTCCCTCGAACGATGCCATTCAGACTTACCTTGACTCTCTTTGCCGAAAGGGCATCATTACGGAACCGTCGTGGGAAGGCTTTACAGAGGAATCTACGCAGGACAGTATAGAGAAAGTGATTGTGTTCAACAGTGTTCTGGATAGTGGTGATCAGTATGCTTACGACATTTCGGACTTCCCTGCTAATGAGCATGAGTTTGGTTTGGCAAACATGAACAACCGAAAGTTGCGTGTATTTTATGGTACACATGACTTAGACAGCATCAGCATCGATGGTGTTGCAACTGTTTCAAAGAAGAATAGGGGCATCATGCTGACTAATGGATATGTTCATCAGGTTGAGGGAGTTGTTGCTCCCAGCGACGGAAGGTTGGGCGACTTTATGCGTATGTGGGCAAAGCAGCCTGGAAGCGGATACACCGTAATGTCGCGTCTGTTGCTGGCTTGCCATATGGAAGACACACTCAATGCCTATCGTGATGAGACGTGGGAGTACCTTTATCAGACCAATCAGGTAAAGAACTTGCCCAATCACACTTCAGTTGGGCAGCCTGGAACCATTCCTCCTCACCGTTATTATGGTTTCACACTCTTTGCCGAAACAGACCGTTTCTGGGAAGAGACGTTGGGCAAACAGGTCGAGGAGATAACTGTCAGCGATGTTTGCGATTACCTGCGTGAGTCCGGGCTCTTCGATTATATCAGCGGAACACTTTATGACGATGACTATACCAACGAGATGAATGTGCTGAACCAGTTCGTCACGTATCACCTCTTGCCACAACGTATCGGCAGGGAAAAGCTAGTCATACACTATAACGAGCTGGGTTACAACGTTTCCTCAGCCAAGGGTCCCACCATTCCCATCATGGACTATTATCAGACGATGGGACTGCCGCGAATGCTCAAGACGTACGAGAGCCTTGAGTCGAACGGCATCTACCTTAACCGTTTCCCCATTCTGAGGAACGGCAGAGGCCAGTTCGGACCAACCAAGCTAAACATCAACGACTATCACGAGAGTGGCATGTTCTTCCGCATAAAAGGCTCCAGTTCGACTCCAAACGAGAACGAAGGCATCCGCATACTTACCTCTACCGAAGCAGGAACCGATGCCTCCAACATTGCCAATGCTGTCGTCTATCCTATCGAGCAACTGCTCGTTTGCTCGGAAAACGTCTGCAATACGATGTCGAGCCAGCGTATCCGTTTCGACGCTTGCTGTACGATGCCTGAACTGATGAACAATGACATTCGCCAACGACGTGCCTACTATCCAACCGGAGCATCTAACGTCAGGGCCATACCCACGAACTATCCTTATCTGGACGGAGTCGAGATTCGCGAAGGCACGTTGTTCTATTACCTGCAAGGCTACATGTCTGGCTATCATAATCTGCAGGGCGACGAGTTCAACATCATCGGTCGCTACGACTTTACCATGCAGTTGCCTCCAGTTCCTCGAGCAGGTCAGTACGAGATTCGCTTTGGTGTAGCAACAGGTTCGCGTGTTCGCTCGATGGCTCAGGTGTATTTCGGAACGACTCGCGACCGCATGCCTGCTGCAGGTATTCCTATGGACTTGCGTATCGGAGGCTTGGAGAAGAGGATGGAAAGCGTTACCATTCCCTCTAATGTGGGTTGGGAAGAAGATACTGACGATGAGGAGTACAACGATCGTGTCACGAAGGCTATGCGTACGAAAGGTTTCATGAAGGCACCTTATGCATGGACTAATGCTAATGGAGGTGGCAGTCCTGTTCGCACCTTCCACTATATGTCGCGCCGCATCATCATCAACACTTTCCTCCAACCCTATCAGAATTACTACATACGCTTCCAGTCTGTCCTCGATGCAGAAGCCAAAGAGTTCTATATGGACTACTTTGAGTATGTTGCTAAAGAGGTTTACGACAATCCTGAAGAGTCTGAAGACATCTGGTAAGGCAAGTTGCTGATTCTCAGACGGCTTGTTGCATCGGCAAATTAGGCACGTGTAGTTGGCAAACTTCACGTGTGAAGTTGCCAAACGTCACGTTTGATGTTTGACTTTGTCACGTTAGTAAATTGCAAACGTCACACGTGATGTTTGCACTCTTCCCTCAGATGGAGAATGAAGTCAGCCAGAGATTAAGTGTCGCCATGCCTGCCGTGAGCAATATGGAGAGCAGGAAAAAGATGGTGGTCAGAATGCTTCCGCTGAGCGAGAAATAGTGCGCGATGAGAGGGCTGGCACTAGCTACAAGTAAAGCCATCGTGGTCTGATAGTGAGCGGGCTGAAGGACAAGAAACGCTATCAAGAGTAAAGTCTGCGAAACATAGATGTATAGCATCATGCGCACCCGTATCTTGTCATCGTAGTTCGTATGGAGATAGTGCAAGATACTTATGATGCCAAGCAAAGCGACAACTCCTGCGGAAACTTGCCAGACGAATGGTAACGAAGTGAGAGCCTCGACTGTCGGAATGTCGAACTTCGCCATTTCAGTCAGTTTCGTTATGAAACTCTGCATGTCTTCTGTCGCAAAACACCAAACGGCATAGCACCAGTAAGGAACGATTATGCCGAGTACGCCTGCCCAAAACGCTTTTCTTGTCAACGAACGCAAGAAGATGGCAATATAAAGAAAGAAGAAAAATGTCATCGGCAGCATGACAGGAGCGCAGAAACTGCCTAAGCTAAGCATCAGAAAGGCATGGAAAACGAGCCTCTGGGGGCGATTCTTCTGGTAACAACGGAACAGTAAAAGGTAGCTCACGCAAAGGAAAGTGGCAGCAATTATTGGTTCACCTAAGGGATGCATGAATGAAAGGCTGGCCGCAAGCACAAGCCATACGCACGACATCATACGGGTGCGAATGCGAATGATGTGTTGCTGGGCATTCGTTTCCATGATGACATAGGTGGTGAGCAAGCAGAGAACCAGACCAATAACACATCGCACATCAAAAGCCTTCTGCGGCAACCACCACATGCAAATTGCGGCAATCGTGCAGAAGGGAAGTGTCAATTCGCTTCCTGCAACCTTGTTCTGGAGCCTGTTCCGCAGCATATCAGAGGTCGGCTCCTATGTCTCGACGGAAGTTCTTCCCTTGGAACTTTATCTTCTTTGCCTCTGTGAAACTCTTCTGCAGGGCTTCCTCCTTGTCCTTTCCATAACTGCTTACGGCAATCACTCGACCGCCATTCGTGACGATTTGCCCTTCCTTAATGGCTGTTCCGGCATGGAAGACAATGCTGCCATCCACTTCGTCGATGCCACTTATGGGGAAGCCTTTCTCGTACGAGCCAGGATAACCGCCGCTTACCAGCATGATGCAGACGGCCGCGCGCTCGTCGAACTCGACTTCTTTCTCTGCAAGTGTGCCTGCTGCAACACTTTCGAAGAGGTCAACGAGGTCGCTCTTCAGCCGCAACATCACAGTCTCCGTTTCCGGATCACCCATGCGAACATTGTACTCGATGACTTTCGGATTGCCGCCTACGTTGATGAGGCCGAAGAAAATAAAGCCTTTATAGTCGATGCCTTCGGTTTTCAAACCTTCGACTGTGGGACGGATGATGCGGTCTTCCACCTTCTTCATCCACTCCTTGTCGGCAAAAGGAACAGGACTCACACTACCCATTCCGCCTGTATTCAGGCCGGTATCGCCCTCGCCGATGCGCTTGTAGTCTTTCGCTTCGGGCAATATCTTGTAGCTTTTCCCATCAGTCAGGACGAAGACGCTACACTCGATACCGCTCATGAACTCTTCAATGACGACACGACTACTAGCACCACCAAACATGCCGCCAAGCATCTCTTCGAGTTCCTTCTCTGCTTCTTCGAGCGTCGGCAGAATGAGAACTCCCTTGCCGGCACACAGTCCGTCGGCCTTCAAGACATAGGGCGGTTGCAAAGTTCGCAGGAAGGCTTTGCCCTCGTCGAGTGTCTCGCCAGTAAACGTCTTATAGGCTGCCGTGGGAATTTGATGTCTTTGCATGAATCCTTTGGCAAAGTCTTTGCTGCCTTCCAGCACGGCACCTTTCTTGCTTGGGCCAATGACGGGAATGCTTTTGAGCAATTCGTCGTCCTTGAAGAAGTCGTAAATGCCGTTCACCAAGGGATCTTCAGGACCGACTACAACCATGGTAATGCCCTCGTTTAGGCAGAAATTCTTGATGCCCTCGAAGTCGTTGACCTTCAAGTTGACGTTTTCACCTACGCCTTTTGTGCCGGCATTACCAGGCGCAATAAACAGCTTTTCGACTTTCGGACTTTGGCTTATTTTCCAGGCAAGCGCGTGTTCGCGTCCACCACTTCCTAACAATAGTATCTTCATAATGCTTCTTCTTATTTTTTATGCGACAAAGATACGACTTTTTTCGGAAACTTTAGAGGTTTTCGCAGAGAAATTAAAGATATGCTTTAATATTGTAATTAGTGTTAAATGATAGGGTAGAGAAGTATTTTCTTTGTATCTTTGGTGAACGTTTTCCTTGTTTGGGTGTTTATCTTAATGAGTGCGCCTCGGAAAAGGAAAATAGGAAATCGTGAAAATAAAAAAGTCAGAAAGATGAAAAAAACAATATTTATCGCGTTTGCACTAATATATAATGTAGTCATTTATGCGCAAAAGGCGGAACAAATTGAGTCCATCGTTACCAATTGTCATGAGCCTGAATGGTATGCGGAACAAGCGAAATTGTGGCAAAAGATTGTAGATGCGAACCCGAAAAACCAGAATGCTTGGCGGAATCTATTCAGGGCTTCGTATTACAAAGAACATCTTGGATGTGGATGGGACGAGAATAAGGACGAATCGGAAACTGCCAACATCCTTCTCAGAATGGAGGTCGAGATGCCTGATAGTTACATACTTAACCTCAGTAAATGTAGGTTCTGTCTCAGTACAGACTCAGCCGCAATAAAGGGCGACAATATCTATCGAGCAATTGAACTGATGCCAGAAGATGCCTCAGCTGAAGATGTTGACTATCTCGCTTGCCGTCTTTGGAGTATTGACCCCAAGAATCCGCTTGTAAAAAAACTCTTCACGAAGGCTTATCAAAAGCGATGGTTCCCAGCTCGTATCATGGCGTACAACCGAAACATGTTGCAGAGTATGCAATCTGGAGCGCTCTACTTTGCGAATGGAGATGTTTTGCTGGCTCCCATGAAGATGCTGCAGGAAGCTCTTGAAGAGCGACAAGATGTCACAATCATTCCTATCTCTTATTTCCATTCTGGTTCCTTTATGGATGCACTCTACAAGCATCTCAACATCAAACCATTGAAGATAGATGTGCAAGACTATGGAAAGTACGGAGAAGACTGGTCTCGATACTATGAGACAGACATTATCATGTACTTGATAAAAGAGACTAAACGTCCAACCTACTTCTCGACGGACATCCTAAGCCAAACCAAACTCGACAAAGACAGCATTTACAACGAGGGACTTCTGCTGAAGTACAGCCCCAAGCAATACAATAACTTCGATGTCGCGATGCATAATGTGAAGGACGTTTACCAGCTTGAGTATCTGGCTGTTCCTGACCTCGTCTACGATAATTGGGTGACAAGTCAGCAACTTGACCTAAACAACGTCACGCTTCTTGGCAATCTGATCAGCAAATTCAGAAAGAAGGGCGACCATGAAGAGGCAGACTACTTGCAAAAGACACTTACCAAGTGTATCGAGAGATGCCCGTTATTGGAG
>JAGCXU010000094.1 GCA_017961145.1 Bacteroidaceae bacterium
AGCAACAGGACCAGTCTCCTTCCATTCCTGATGGAGGGTTTGCAACTGATTGAAAGCCTGCAGTATATCGGGGTTCTCGGCAAGAGCCTCAGCCTGCTGGATGAGACGCATCTTGGTCTCGAGGTTCTTCTTGAAGTCGTAATCGCGAAGTTCGTGTCCCAGCTTCAACAGATCATAGTATTGTTCTATGTAGAGCTGGTAGTTCTTCCAAAGTTCCGTAGCTCTTTCTGCAGGGACAGCCTTTATTTCCTTCCACTCAGTTTGCAAGGCCTTGAACTCATCGAAGTTCTTGTTTGCTTCTTCAGGAGTAGAGGCAAGTTGCTGGATGCGCTCAAGGATTTCGAGTTTGCGCTTCAGGTTGTCCTGCTTCTGCTTCTCCAATGTTTCCTGAATGGCAGCACGACGATCGCGAATGGTCTGCATCGCTTCGCGGAAAGCAGGCTCTGCTGGATCAATCTCCGGCATGAACTTCTCTTCCTCGCCACCTGCCTCGACAAAAGCCTTGAAGGCTTCTTGCACTTCGGCATTATGGAACTTGTAGAAGAGTTGCTTCAGGAGGTTGAGTTCTGTACGGTCGCCAGCTTCACCACTTTGCGCTATTTCCTGAACTCGAGCCACTACCTCGTCCTTCGTCTTGAAGGTTTGTTCGGCAATGTGTTGCTCAGCTTCAGTTGCTTCAGGCTCTGCCTCTGGAGTTTCAGGCTCTGCTTCAGGAGCTTCGGCTTCAGGTTCTTTTTCTGGAACTTCTACTTCCGCTTCAACTTGTTCAACTTGCTCAACTGTAGGTTCTACCTGTTGTTCGTTTGTAATCTCAGAAGACTGCTCGAGGGCAGTAGTTTCGTTAGTCTCTAAAGAGTCCATCATTGTGTTTGTTTAATAAAAATAGGTATAGTGGACGCAAAGTAAACAAAAAAAGCCCTAACCTGCAAGGAAAGGGCCTTATTTTTTTTGTTTTGTTCGTTAAATCCATGTTTTCCTCTTGAAATACCACATAAAGAGAACGGTAACTCCAATTGAGAGGATGAGTGCAAGCGGGAAGCCCCAAGAGACTGTTTCCATGCCGTTGATGAGGTTCATTCCGAAGAGGCTTGCTATGAGAGTCGGGAACATCAGGATAATGCTGATGCTTGTGAGCATCTTCATGACTGAGTTCATGTTGTTGTTGATCAGGTTGGCATAGGTGTCCATCGTAGAGTCGAGGATGTTCGCATAGATGTTTGTAGTCTCGCGAGCCTGGCTCATCTCGATGCTGACGTCTTCTATCATATCTGCATCAAGCTCGTCGATGGGCAGTTTGAACTTAAGTTTCGAGAGCAGATTCTCGTTGCCACGAATGGATGTGACGAAGTAGGTCAGGCTATCCTGCAAACGGCTCAGGGCGATGAGGTCTGTGTTGCTGATCTTGTGGTCGAGGTTCTGCTTGGCTTTATCGATGCGGGTACTGATCTGCTTGAGTCTTTTCAGGTACCAGACAGCACAACAGAGGAACAGACGGAATATCATATCCACGCTGTCGACGAAGCCCAAGCCACGCTTTTGCTGGTAGGAGACGAAGTCGATCATCATGTTTGTCTCGAAGTTGCAGACTGTTATGAGGACATCTCCCTTCATGATAATACCAAGCGGAATCGTGGTATAGGGAGTTCGGCTCTTGTTTTCCTTGACATAGGGAATACGCAGGATGATGAGCACCCAGCCTTCATCGATGTCGTAACGGGCACGTTCGTCCGTATCGGCAATATCGCTTACGTAATAATCGGGGATTTTGAGGGTTTCCTCCAGGAAGTTCTTGTCTTCCTCGGTTGGGCAGGTAACTTGTACCCAGCAGCCAGGCTGCCATTCCTTAATGGTACGCAGACCATTCGTAGTGTTCCAGTAAGTTCGCATCGTCTTGTTCCTCCTCTGCTTTTGTTTGGGGTACTTGCACAGAAATCCTTGGCTCCTTTTGGAGTGTGCAAAGCGATGCAGACTCCAGAGCGCTAAGAACTGTAATTATCCGCGTGATAGTCGTCCATTGTTGTTATAGAATAGCTTGATTTTTGATGTTTGCGGGTGCAAAAGTACGAAGAAAAGAGCAAAACTCAAAAGAAAACGTGAGTTTTTTCTGAGAAAAAGACGCTTTTGTTTTCAGAATGGGCAGAGGCTTCGGAAAACGTGGCACGTTAAGTTGGCCAACATAACACTTTAAGTTTGCAATCGTAAAACGTTACGTTTGCAATCGTAACACTATACGTTTGCCAACGTCACTGGGGTTGTCTGGAAGACAGGCACAAAAAAGGCCGCGCCTCCTCGGCACAGCCTTCTTCTCTAAGCGTTGGGCTACCCGGACTCGAACCAGGAAAGGCAGGACCAGAATCTGCAGTGTTACCATTACACCATAGCCCAATTGCGCTGCAAAGGTATGGCTTTTTTACAAACTCACCAAATAAATTGCCAAAAAAAACTTAATTATTTTGCTTTTTGCTTCCTTATTCGTATCTTTGACCTCAGCTCGAAAGTACTTTCGTTCGGAAATGAAAAGAAAACTTGCGTTTCCTTTTGTTTTTTCGCTCACTTATTCGTACCTTTGCACTCAATTAGGAATAATACATAATTATATATATTGCGAATGAAGAAAAAGAAGAACGAGTTGGTTGAAGCTATTGTAGAAGGATTGCAGGAGAAGAAGGGACGAGACATCGTGGTGGCAGACCTTACGGAAATCCCCGATGCCGTTTGCCGTTATTTTATCATCTGTTCAGGCGGCTCGCCCTTGCAGGTGGCAGCTCTTGCGCACTCTGTGGGCGACACTTGTCGCGAGAAAGTCTCTGCCAAACCCATTGCCGTCAGCGGACTCCACAATGCAGTCTGGGTAGCAATGGACTTTGCAGAAGTCATCGTACACATCTTTCTGCCAGAACTTCGCTCGTTCTACGACATCGAACATCTCTGGGCCGATGCCGACTTGCAAAGCATTCCTAACCTCGACTGACTATGAACGACAACAACAATAACAACAAAAACAACAAGAACAAGAAGCCTGGCTCGCAGATGAGCCTCACTTGGCTCTATCTGATCATCGCAGTTGTATTGGGCTGGATGTTTCTGAGTGGCGACAGTTCTCTCCTGTCTGGCGGTTCATCGCGAAACGCCACTTATAGCGAGTTCAAGAACTATGTGCAACAGGGTTATGCCTCTCGAATCGTTGTCAACAAGAAAGAAGGCGCCCTGCAGATGTATGTCGAGCCAAGCCACATCCGCGATGTCTTCAAAGAACAGAAGGTTGAGAAAGGCACTCGGCCCTATGTCGTAGTGCAAGTCCCCTCTGCCGACAAACTCGAGGACTTCATCAGCGAACAACAGGCCCTAGAGAATTTCAAGGGAGAAATAGAGTATCGTCAGGGCGAAGACGACTTCATGCACTTCTTCTGGAGCTTTGGTCCGCTCATTCTCATCGTTTTCTTCTGGATATTCCTGATGCGCAGGATGAGTGGCGGAAGCGATGGCGGCGGACCGATGGGAATCTTTAGTGTCGGCAAGAGCCGTGCTAAACTCTTCGAGAAAGACGACAAGAACAAGGTGACCTTTGCAGATGTGGCAGGTCAGGAAGGTGCGAAACTCGAGGTTCAAGAGATTGTAGAGTTCCTCAAGAACCCTCAACGATACACAGAGTTGGGTGGCAAGATTCCCAAAGGCGCCCTGCTTGTTGGCCCTCCAGGAACAGGTAAAACACTTCTCGCAAAAGCTGTTGCTGGCGAAGCTGATGTGCCTTTCTTCAGCATGTCGGGCAGCGACTTCGTCGAGATGTTTGTGGGCGTTGGTGCCAGTCGTGTTCGCGACCTCTTCCGCCAAGCAAAGGAGAAGGCTCCCTGCATCATCTTCATCGACGAAATAGATGCAGTTGGTCGAGCTCGAAGCCGCAGCATGCAAGTGGGAGGCAACGACGAACGCGAGAGCACACTCAACCAGCTTCTTACAGAGATGGACGGCTTCGGAACCAATAGTGGCGTCATCATTATGGCTGCAACAAACCGAGCCGACATCCTCGACAAAGCCCTTCTTCGAGCTGGACGCTTCGACCGTCAGATTCATGTCGAGCTTCCTGATGTGAACGAACGCAAGGAAATCTTCCAAGTTCACCTCAAACCCATCAAGACCAACAGTTCGCTCGATATTGACTTCCTTGCCCGCCAGACTCCAGGCTTCAGTGGTGCCGACATTGCTAACGTCTGCAACGAAGCGGCTCTCATCGCTGCTCGAAACGGTAAGAAAGCGGTCGATAAGGACGACTTCCTTGCTGCTGTGGACCGCATTATTGGAGGTTTGGAGAAGAAGACCAAGGTGATGACTGCCGAGGAGAAGCGCACCATCGCCCTCCACGAAGCAGGTCACGCCACCATCAGCTGGCTCTTGCAATACGCCAATCCGCTCGTCAAAGTCACCATCGTGCCTCGAGGTCGTGCCCTTGGTGCAGCTTGGTATCTTCCTGAAGAACGTCAGATAACGACTCGCGAACAGATGCTCGACGAGATGTGTGCCACCCTTGGAGGTCGTGCTGCAGAGGAACTCTTCTGCGGACACATCAGTAGTGGAGCGATGAACGACCTCGAGCGCGTCACCAAGCAGGCTTACAGCATGATAACCTACATGGGCATGAGCGACAAACTGCCCAATCTTTGCTACTACGACAATCAGGAATACGGCTTCCAACGCCCCTATTCCGAAGCTACGGCTCAGCTCATCGACGAAGAAACGAAAGCCATGATTGCCGAACAATATGCCCGTGCAAAGGACATTCTCAGCAAGAATGCCGAAGGTCATGCAGCCCTTGCCCAACTGCTAGTCGAGCGCGAAGTCATCTTCGCAGAAGATGTGGAACGCATCTTCGGCCCTCGTCCTTGGACAAGTCGCACAGAAGAACTCCTGACAGAAAACACTCCTGAACCATCAGAGAGTGAGAAATAACTATGAACTATGAATTCTGAACTATGAACTTACATAGCCTCATCATCCGCACCCTGACTGGTGCCATCTATGTGCTACTCCTTGTTGGCTGCACAGTCTATAGTCCCGTCAGTGCCTTCTTCTTCTTTGCCGTCGTAGCGGCAGCCACCTTGTGGGAGTTCGGCACACTGATGAACATCCATCTTGAAGCCAGGATGCCTCGCCCCATCAATGCGATGGCAGGAGTCGTGCTTGTAGCTGCCGTGTGGCTCAGCGCCATTGCCAGTCCGCAGACAGCCCAAATGTTCGCTCTTTATGGCTTGCTGATGCTCTACATCCTCGTGAGCGGACTCTACAGGCACAGTCAGAAACCCCTGCAAGACTGGGCACTCTGCTTCGCTTCGCAGATCTACATCGCCCTTCCCTTTGCGCTGCTCCCCCTGCTCAGCATCGTCTATGACGAGACGGCAAGCAGCATGGTTTACAATTGGATTTATCCGCTCGCTCTCTTCATCTTCCTTTGGGTGAACGACACCTTCGCATATCTCTGCGGATGCTCGTTACAGAAGTACATCCCTGCCAAGCTCTTCCCCCGCATCTCGCCCAAGAAATCGTGGATAGGAAGCATCGGTGGCGGTCTCTTCACCCTGCTGGCAGCCCTCATCATCTCGTGGTGGCAGCCTGACACGATGCCCCTGCTGCGCTGGCTCGGCTTTGCCCTCGTTGTCATCGTTTTCGGCACTTGGGGCGACCTCGTGGAGAGCCTCATCAAACGCCAGCTCGGCATCAAGGACAGCGGACACATTCTGCCAGGTCATGGTGGCATGCTCGACCGCTTCGACAGTGCCCTGCTCGTCATCCCTGCATCTGTCATTTACTTCATATTGACCTCGAATTGAGCATAATTTTGCTCAAAAGAGAAAAAACTTTAAACTTTAAACCTTAAACTTTAAACTTTTTTGTACCTTTGCAGCGCAATTAGCGAATTGCATCCGCAAGGCTGCCCAGATGGTGGAATTGGTAGACACGAGGGACTTAAAATCCCTTGGCCAGTGATGGCCGTACGGGTTCGATTCCCGTTCCGGGCACAAGCGAAGAGAAGAGCGCTCTCCCAATGGGAGGGTGCTTTTCTTGTATCAGTCGAAAAGTCCTTAATGACTTAATGACTGCATTTTCAGTCCATCCGTTGCTTCCCTCCAGGGGGTGAACAAATCGTTCTCCCCCTTGTTTTTTTCGATGAAATGGCGATTTTTTGACGCCATCTCTGTCATCATCATCTGTATTGCGAAGGTTTGGAAGTGTCTTAATGACTAATGACTTGATGACTGCGTTTCCAGTCCGTCGAGGGCAAACTCATGCTATGGAGCGTGGGATTGATGCGAAAAAGAAAACCACTTTTCTGCCGGTAAAGTAAAAATATTTGACAAAGCTACCGAAGATGAACGAAAATTTACCGAGCGATGTCTCGGAGCGTACCGTCGGTAGCCGTGGTGGGGCGATTTTCTTAATGACTAGGCTAAGGGTTTAACGATGAGCACTTTACCTTCCCCACCAAGTCATTAAGTCATTAACGCACTTCCAACCCACAGAGAAGAAGAAAGAATACTATATAATATAATAATTAATATTATATTAAAATTTTGGCGCATTCATTTTCCCTTAATGACTTAATGACTGCGCCCCGACCTCGGAAGTAAAATCCATTACAAAATACATGACCTCCGCGCACACGTGTACCTATAAATAATTTTTTTTGAAAACATGTAAAAAAGTTGCTCAAAAATTCGTAGACCGCAATGGGAATGTTGTAAATTTGCAATCGAATTAAAGAGGTGAACTCTTTTACGGAGGAAACTGGCCATTTCCTCCGTTGAGAGCAAAGCTCTGAGATTCGATTGCGAGCCTGCTCACGCTCAACCATCAGAGAACAAGTTCTCATGGTACTCGCTAAATCGCAGACTTGTCAACGTGAACTGAAGTTCATCGCATCGAAAACAATCCAGTCTTACGCGCATAGACGCACACAAATATAAGAATGAGGACACGCAGCGGCGTATCCTCATCCCAAAGCTCTTTGAATTATTGAAACAACCTGGTCTGGCTAAATCGCAAACGTCACACTAGTAAATTGCCAACGTCACACTATACGTTTGCAATCGTGACACGTTAAGTTCTCTTACTTGACCAAGACCTTTTTGACGGTGCCGTCGGTCATGCGGATGATGTTGATACCTTTCTCCGCATTGGTGAGCTTGCGACCGTCGATGGAGTAGTAGGCTGCCGGCACTTCGTCTGTGGACGATACGGAACCGATGCCTGTCGCATCTTCTGCTATGGTTGTCTGTGCGGCACTGACGATTGTGCCGTTCGTACGGTCGATGAGCAGAGCGATGGCTTTCAGTCTCGTCTTGTCTTGGATGAGAGACAGCGACGTGCTGGGGATGTTGCCTGTATAGGTGTACTCCTGTTCTTCGGTCGCATCGATTGTCGCACTGACAGAGTTGGCCACACCGGATCTCAGATCCCACCCTGCCACGGCTACATGATTGTACTCGACGCCTGTGACGGAAGAGCCTTGTCCGCACCACCAAGCCATGTCCGTACCGGCCTGAGAGGTGCTCATGCCGCTATAGTAGTTCGTTTGGGCCCAATTGGAGCCTGTTCCTGTCAGTCCGTCTTCTGTCAGGACGAAAGCTATTCCGAATTTGGTGTTATCTTCGCTATAACCGAATTTTGTCTTCGTGTTGAAGATGACGGCTTTCTGCTCGGCTGTTTCCCATTCTGCAGACAGTTCGATGGAGGCTGGCACCGTCTCCTTGAAGACGACAGACATGACATTCTTCAGGGAGGAGAACGACGGATCGGCAATCCAATGGCGGTTTGTGACGGAAGTGGGATAACCGTCTACGTAGTCTCTGATGACCGTACTGTAGGCGCTGATTTCCATGAGGTCGCCAGAATGTACGGCAATCTGTACCACTTGGTCGCCATACAGTTCGTGTATCTTCTGCATTCCGACCATACCTCGGGGACAATATCCGCACCAGGTGCCCGTGAATTCCTCGATGACGGGCTTCTGGGTGAATCTCTGTGTCAGGGAGATGACTTCGCCCTCAGCACTGTTGTCCTGAGCCGCGTTCTCCTCTCCGTTGACCTTCGTGATGGTAAATGTCTTCTTGTGCCTTCTGGCTTCCTCGTCGGCAGGGAAGGGCACATTGATGACGCTGGAACTGTTGAAGGCCAGATTCCCCACAGGAAGGGTTTTCTCGGGAGTGACGTCACCACCTTCCGTAGCTATCGTGTAGGAAATGGAGGTGATGGCTGTCTTGCCCAAGTTAGTGATGGTGATGGGAACCGTGGATTCCTCGCCCTGGACAACGTAGTCCGGTCCGAAGTCCTCGGCCGTCGCACTGAAATTGTTGAAGGTGGCTCCCTCTACAAGAATCTGGAAAGCGAGCTTGCCGAAGCCGTTGCCATAGAGGTCCTGCCAACTCATGTTCGATGCGGGATTGCCAACCCAGAAGGAATTGGGAGCATCTGTGCCGCCACACTTGATGAAATAGCCCGTAGAACTGTTCACATAGTATCCGATGTAGAACCCTTCGCTGCCTATCTCGTAGGGAGTCGTCAGGCTAAAGTCGTTGGCATTGGCAGTTATTGTGCCCAAATTGCCCTGAACATAGTCCGCTCCGTCCACTTTATTGGGGACCTCTCTGGAGATCCATATCTTCATGTCGCTGAGGTTCGATACGACACTTTCACTAATATACACTCGGACAGCCTGGATGGTTGCTCCCTTCAGGCTTTCGTGGTTAGCAGGAATGTAAATGCCAGCCATCAGAGCCATTGCAGACCCTGTGCCGATGAGACTCTCGCGTGTGTTGAAGTCACTTTCGTTGAAGTAACCCCACCATGTCTGGCCTTTGCCAGCTTCGATGATTCGTGCCTGTGCACTTGCCGCCAATACGAGGGCAGCCGTCAATGTAAGTAGATGTTTTACCATAGTGTTATTGTAGTTTAGTTTATTTGAAAATGTCATTTTATTGCGACTTTACGGATGCGCTCCCCCTCTGCCACGATATACATGCCTGCAGGAAGACGGCCTTCCACACGCCTGCCATGAAGGTCATAGACGACTCTTTCCCCACCAGTTCTTTGGGAGAGTGACCTGATGCCATCCACGTCGCCATTTACAAACATGATGTTGACTTGGTGCGACTCTATCCCGACCGTAACCTTCAGCTTTGCCATGAGATAGCCCTCGCTCTGGATGCCGATCGCGTCGAACTGCACCTGTTCGCTGAAACCCATCGTAAAGCGCTTGGTGAGCGAAGTCTCGAATACTTGGCAATTGCCTCCCATACACCATTGCAGAGTTGTTGCGTTCAGACTGTTGAAAGTTATTTCCAAGGTCGCAGTCACAGAGGCTGTAGTTCCCCTCAGCAGTGTCATTGCCAGACTGCTGGTTTCGCACGACAGGTCTCCAAACAGGTCTTCTTCGGCAGAAACGATGACGGTCTCTCCATCGGCCAAGTCTTCTCCTTGAAATTGGAACACAAAGCTCTGTGCCTGCATGCAGAGAGTTGCCAGGAGTGCGATGATTAGTGTAATCGGTTTTCTCATAGACATCTTGATTTCCTAGTTTATTCTCACGACTTGCTGAACACCATCGTTGTTATAGACGAAGGCGACAACACTCAGTTTTTCCTTGTTCCAGGTTGTTTCCAAAGTCTGAGTGAATGTTCGCTCCACCCTCTCCCCTTCCTGGATGCTGAAGTCTTCACCCCAGATGCCATTGACTGCCGTACGGAACACATGATTGTGGACATACTCCTGGTTGGCCGTACCATCCGGCATGAGTTGAAGTGTTTGGATGCCATCTTCGAGAAGCCAGACCTGCAGTTTGCCCGTGACGGTTCCGTCAGTACCTTCTGCATCGAGTCGTATCGTGATGCTATTGTCTTCCGTGAAAGTTGTTCCGCTCAAACGCAAAGGTGCCGGTTTTGCCAACTCCTCCTTTACAGCAGCAGCCCATTCAGGATAATTGACAGGACTATGTCTGTTGACCAATCCAACTGGCTGGTATTCGAGGTTCCAATGGTTGTAATATTCGTTGCCTGTCTCTGTAGCAAGTCCTTCGATTCTGGCATTTCCTGCAAAACCAAGAGGCCCTCCATGAATGCCGACAGCCACTAATGCGTCGCCATAAGTCTCTTGCAACTGCTCGATGACCTCCGTTGCTTTCGGACAGTTCGTGCATCTCTGTCCTGTAAAGTCCTCGAGAAGTACGACACGTTGGGCTGCTTCAGGTTTTTCATAAATCAGACGGTCAGGTTCTGAAATATGGTCGCAACCTGCCAGCATCAAGCAGAAGCAACTGATTATGTATGTATATCGTCCTGGCATCTCTTGTCTTGTATCAGAAGTTATAGTTGTACGAAAGCGTCCATCCCGTAGAGGCTGGCACATAGCGGCAAACACCTCCAGAGCAGTTATAGCCTGCTCGAGTTCGCCCATAACCGCCTTGTATGCGATGCTGACCAATGTTGTAGGTCACGAGTCCCTGATAGTAGTGCAGGTTTGTCTCGCCACAGTTCCACATATCGCTCACAGTAAACATCCAGTGTGGAGCCAACGAGAGCTCGAGCAAACCGAATGTCCAATCTCCTTGGTCCTGCTTGGTTGTCAAGTACTGCAGTTCGCCCCGCAAAGTTACCTTTGGAGAGAACTGGTACTTGCCGTCTGCAATATAAATGTTAGTATGAACTGTGCCTCCGTGTCCCTCGACAATGGTCTTGTTGTACTGCTGGTTGACATACATCAGACTGAGTTTGAATGCCTTGGACAACTTGCGAGTCAGCGTAAGGTCGAAGCTTCTGTAGTATGTTTCATCTCCCATCTTGAAGAACTTCGAGGTGTAACCATTAGTCTTCTGCACAAGGTCGTCTGTATCGAAAAACTGCCTGTCGATGGCACGGACATACGAGAGGTTGGCTTTCACATTCATGCCATACTTCCCTCCCAACATGGTCTTCTTCCTGAAGTTATAGCCCACCTCTGCCTGATAAGCCCATTCCCCCTCTGCAAGTTGCGTGGCGTATGGATAAAGGGCTGCAAGGGCGTAGGTCTGGTCTTGCGTGAAGGCTGGCAAATGATTGATGGCAGACGAGATGCCGATGGCTCTTGCAACTTCATTCGTACTCTTGAACGACATATTCTCTGACCTCTTTGCCTGCAAAAGGATGCTCAGTCCTTTCTCGGAATAAGAGCCGGAAAGCATGACTGCCGAGCCTTTCCTATAGATATATTGATTCGCGAAAGAAGGGTCTGCACTCTTCTGCGCATACTCTGCCAGCACGTTCCAAGCACCTTTATTAAAGCCCATCCTAGCATCCCAGGCATTCACAAACTTCGGAAAACGATAGCGATAGAGAGGAGAAGCGTAAATCTTTTCGTCGCACTTCTCATACTTATTCACCCAGGAACCGCCAAGCATGATGCCGACATCTTTCTTCTTCAGCGAGGGAATGAACTCTTCGAGACCGATTTCGGCATCTGTTCCGCTTATGAGCGACTTGTTCCAATTCCAATAACGACGCTGGACACCTGTAAGTGCTTTCAATGTGACACCCGTAAAAGGCTTCACCACAACCCGACCTCCAAGCAGGGAGTTGTCAATGCCGAGGGAACGCTCTTCGTAGGTCCTGAGGATAAAACCAGAGCCGAACTGCTCGTAAAAAGTGCCTGCAGTCAGTTCCACCTTGCCAAACTTACCCTTCATCCAGAAGTGAGGAACACCCCAGCCCTCGAAATCCTTCTCAAAGCCTGGCAAAGGATACTCGAGAAACTCCAGTCGAACTCCTGCATCGAGGTACTTGCTTTGCATCAACAGATCGGCGAAAGTGTTGTTGAGGAAACTGCCAGTCTTCTTTGCACCTGTTCCGCTATCGTTTCGAGGAACAAGCATATCGCTCTGTATGCTGCCAGAAAGAGACACGCCCTTCCGCTCCCAAGCACTTGTGTAGAGGAAGCATAAGCACAATGAAAGATATGCCAAAAGCCTTTTCATCACTTCAGCAACTCGCGCACCTTCTCTATCAGTTCCGTTTCGGCTCCATCAGTATAACCGCTATGCTTATACACGACTTTGCCCTTCCCATCAACGATGAGCGTGTAAGGAATCATCTGTCCCCCAACGGCACGAAGAAAGTCGCTGTTTGGGTCGAGCAAGACCTCATACTCCCAACCGTGATTGCTCACCAGAGGTTTCACCTTATTGATGTTTTGTGCCTGGTCGATACTCACGGCAAAAATCTTCACGCCAGTCTCTTCCTGCCACTCCTCATAGACCTCGCTAATAGCGTCCAACTCGCGATTGCAAGGCTTACACCAAGTAGCGAAGAAGTCAACGATGAAGGGTTTTCCTTCATTCGAAAGGGTATCTGTACGCACCTCAACGCCGTTCATCGTCTTCAAGGTGATAGTCGGCAACTGAGCCTGTACATATTGTATGGAAAGGGCAAAAGCCACAATCAGAAGGAGTATCAGTCTTTTCATCTATCCTGCTATTATAGTTTTTCGCGTGCAAAGGTACGAATAAGCGAGCGAAGTACAAAAGGAAAACAGAAGTTTTTCTTTTTATTTCCGAGCGGAAGTACTTTCGACAAAGTCAAAGGTACGAAACAAATCTATCTGTTTTTATTGCCAAGCGAAAAGATTTCGTGTTAAGTTTGAAAACTTCACACGTTATGATTGCAATCGTCACACTATACAATTGCCATCGTGGCACTATACGATTGGCATCGTAACACTATACGTTTGCAATTTAACTGTGCTTAGTTTTCCTTTGCATAATAAGCCTCGATGTTGTTGATGCAGAGAGGACCACGACCTTCGAAGAACGAAATGCGGAGGACTGTGACCTCGATGGTGGCGAAACGCAGGATGCGCTTGTAGCCGATGTTACCGAAGGGCTCGCCTGGGTCGATTTGTGTCCACCTTCCATCCACAAGGGCTTCTGCCACGAACCCTCCTACCCTCTGTCCCAAAGGAATGTATTCCTGCAAAAGAAGCCTGTTCACCTTGGTTGGTTTGTTGAAGGTGAAGGTGACAGAGCCCTCGTTCACGCCATCAGAAGTTGCCCAATAAGTGTCCCACTTTCCGTCGTTCAACTTCTTGGCAGAGAAGCGTTTACCTCTTTCGCTGCTGGCTGTGACTTTGGCTTTGCGCAGGAGGTTGGTCTTGAACTCCTCGTCGATAATCTGACGGAAACGTACCGCATTTGCGCTATCAATGGCATTCACCCTACCTTCTCGGTCAACAGGGAAGTTCAGGAGGAACGTCGCGTTCCTTCCGACGGACTTATAATAGATGTCAACCAACTGCTCAGGCGTCTTCACCTTGCTGTCCTCCTCAGGATGGTAGAACCAGCCTGGACGAATGGACACATCGCACTCTGCAGCCACCCAGATGTCGCCATCAGGGAATCCACTACCTAGCACTTCGCTGTTCGGCATTCCAGGATAGACCTTATCCTTCTTGAGGAACGACCAGTTGGGAATGCCTGCCACACCATTCTCGTTTCCTACCCATCTACAACCTGGTCCTCCGTCGCTGAAGATGATGGCTTGGGGCTGATTCTTCTCGATGATGGAATAAATCTTGGGGAAGTTGTAGTAGTTTCGACGGTCAATCCTCCTCGTCTCTCGAGCCCCACCGTAGTAGCCGTCGCCACCATTCGCGCCATCGAGCCACACCTCGAAGAGCGGTCCGTACTCCGTCGTCAGTTGCTCGAGTTGCTTGTGGTAGTATTCGACATAGGCCTGCCGTCCGTACTCAGCATGGTTCCTGTCCCAAGGTGAGAGGTACACTCCCATCTTCAGGCCATACTTGTCGCATGCCTTTCGCAACTCGGCCAACACATCAACCTTGCCGTCCCTGTTCTTCGGACCGTCGTAGGAAGAATGTGTGATGTTATAATCGGTCAGGGGCGAAGGCCACATCGCGAAGCCGTCGTGATGCTTTGCCACGATGATAACGCCCTTCATGCCAGCCTGCTTGAAGGTTTGCACCCATTGCTCCACATCCATCCTCAAAGGGTTGAACGTCTTGGGGTCAGCGTCGCCATAGCCCCACTCTTTGTCGGTAAAGGTGTTCAGTCCGTAGTGGATGAAGGCGTAAGTCTCCATCTTCTGCCACTCTACCTGCTTTGGCAAAGGCAGCGGACCAATCGGCTCAGGAGCATTCTTCTGGGCCAAAAGAATGAGGAATGAAGAGTTGATAATGAGGAATAAAAGGATTCGTTTCATAGTTATTAGTTTTTCTTTATTTGAACTTTGATTCCGTCTGGGGAGTTCTCGAACGTGAGCCAGAACAATCGACCAGAATAGGTGTTTGTGGGAGCCGTTATAACCTTCAGCTCGTGGTTGACCTTCTTTCCTTTCGCATCGGTTAGGGTGAACTGGCCCGACTTGTAGTCCTTCGGCAAGTAGAGGCAGACGATGTTGGTGGTGTTGAGAGGCGACTTACTGGTAAAGCTGAAGCCATCGCTTGTTATCTGCTCATCATACTGACGCGAAGCAGCTGCAATAACTTGTGGGCGTTTCTTGTCTATCTTCGTCAAATCGAAGAAGAAACCTTGCTGCCCAGGCATGACATTTATGTAGGAATGATAGGTGAGCTCAGGTGAAAAAAGCTCGATGAAATCGCCCTTTTTTGTAAAAGGAGTATCGTTCACCACACCTTCGTCGAGCACAGCGACAAGGGTGTAAGGTCCTCGTTCCAGGTAGAAGGAATTCTTCAGTTCCAACTTGCCATAAGCCTCTTCAACAGCCTTCACTAACTTTTCGTCGCCACCCTTCTTGAGCACATATTCCTTCGGATCGTTCCGCAAAACATAGACTTTTCCTTTACCATATTTATATATGCCCTCCTTCGCCTTTTCCGGAATGCCCATCAAGGAGAAGAGGTGCTCGGAAGGAGCTGCATAGTGCATCTCTCCCTGGTTCCACCACTCCTGAACCTTCTGGTAAGGATCATCGTCACGACCAGAATATACGATGAAACCGCCCTTTTTTACCCATTCTGCCAAATGAGTATGTGCCTCAGGAGAGAGTGGTTTCATGTTGCTGTAGGACATCAAAAGCACTCGCACATCCTTCCATGTTTCAGCATAACCGACGTTCTCGATGTGCGTGATGCTGACAGGTATGCCACGCTTGAGCAAGGGAAGTGCCTCACCGTAGAAGTTGGAGAGTTGCGGGTCGTCGTATCCTTCCACAGGTCTCGGCGAGCGTTGGAACATCAGGGAGTTCGCCATCAGCACAGAGATGCCTTGCGAGCCGCTGACTTGGTTCTTGGAGAGCGGCATGTGGTTGAGGGTGTTTATCATCACCTGCATCTGCGTGGAGTAGAAACGAGGGATGTGGGCTCGCTCGTTGCTGTTTGCACTCACCTTGTACAGTCCCTCATAGATGCGGTCTGGCCAAGGCATGACCTCGTAATCGGCGATTTGCGGGTAGAGCAACTGAGCCGTGAAGGTGGCCTGATAGTTGCGCTTGTAGTCTTCCCAGTCCTTCGCCCTATCCTCTATCGGGTCGGTCAGGAAGAACATCTTTCGACCAGTCGGCCTCGTCATGGACTCCATGCAGCCATATTCCAGAAAAGCCGTCTCGAAGACGCGCTCCTTTGCCTTGCCATTGAAGTAGTTCGGCTCGCGAGACGTTCCCGTCCAGACTTGAGCGATGTAGCCGTCGCAGTTCTCCATCGAGGCAAGCGAGGCCTCAGGCGACACAATCTGCCACTGGGAATAGTTGAGTAGTGAATGTGTCGGCACATAACAGCGTACATTCATCCCCTTCTCGCGACCATATTGCTTGGCATACGCGAAAGCCTCATCAAGGGCACGATAATATAGGTGATACTTGAGCTTGTTCGAGAGGTAAGTGTTCTCTGCGCTCTCATGCTGAGGTCGCCAGGGGAAGCCGTAGTAGTCCTGCCACTCGCGCTTGAAGGCCTCGCTATAGCCAGCCCTCGCCCAGAACTCAGGCTCCTCGAGGAAGATGGCATCTATGCCCGCATCAATAACAGGTTTGATGTGACGCTCTTTGAAATAAGCAAGATAGTTCTTTGTGGGAATGATATAAGGAATGAGTCGTCCATGCCAGATGGTGTCGCCCTGCATCGTCTTTTGCCCTTCGTCGAGATGCCACTTGCCGTCCCATTTGCCTGTGAAATAGTCCTGATAATCGCCCCATGCAATGCCCGTCATGAAGTGCGTGGTGTAACCTCTTTGCCTCCACGATTCCACTCGCTCGCGGAAGGTCATGCGTCGGTTGTCGTTGGCTCCATAGACCATCACAAGGTCGGAGCGAATGTCTGTTACAGGCTTCCAAGGTCCCGCAGTCTGAAACGTGGTCTTCTCCTGTGCCTGAGCCGAAACAGCCAAGGCAAAGAAGAAAAGGAAAAAAGATGCAGATATTTTCATACTCTTCTCTCGATTATATTATTCTTCAGGAGACAAAAGTACGAAAATATCTGCAAACAGAAAAGAGAATGACTGCTTTTCTTTATTCTTCGAGCAAAGCTGTCGAGAGATAACGCTCGCCTGTGTCAGGCAAAAGGACAACAATATTCTTGCCTGCAAACTCAGGACGTTGAGCTACGACCGATGCTGCAAAAGCTGCTGCACCAGAGGAAATGCCGACAAAGATGCCGTCTTCCTTAGCTAAAGCACGAGCTGTGGCAAAAGCATCCTCGTTGCTCACAGGAATAATCTCATCGATAAGAGGGCGATTGAAGTTTTTGGGCTCAAAACCTGCGCCAATGCCTTGTATCTTGTGTGGGCCGGATGGATTACCAGAGAGGACTGCGCTGGCAGAAGGTTCAACTGCCACAATGTGGATATTCGGGTTGTACTTTTTGAGCGTTTTGGCAACACCAGAGACTGTTCCCCCAGTGCCTACACCAGCAACAAACACTTCAATCTTGCCTTCCGTGTCACGCCAAATCTCCTCGCCTGTCGTCTTCTCATGGATGGTGGGATTGGCTACGTTCTCAAACTGCTGCAAGATGACAGCTCCAGGAATGCTGTCTCGTAACTCTTCTGCCTTGCGAATGGCACCTTTCATGCCTTCGCTACCAGGTGTAAGGACTATTTCTGTTCCATAAGCTTGGGCAAGTTTGCGACGCTCGATACTCATCGTTTCAGGCATCGTCAGAATAACTTTATAGCCGCGAACTGCTCCTACGAGAGATAGTCCGACACCAGTATTGCCGCTAGTTGGCTCGATGATGGTGCCACCTTTCTTGAGGATGCCTTTCTCCTCGGCATCGAGAATCATACTCAGAGCAATGCGATCCTTGACGCTGCCACCAGGATTGAAGTATTCTACCTTTGCTATAAGGTTGGCCTTAAGGCTGCGATTTTGTGCAAAAGTGCCAAGCTGAACTAACGGCGTGCTGCCGATGAGGTCAGTAATTGATTTGTAGATTGCCATAATATTTACAGTTAAAATGATTTACGATTTGCTGTTTTCCCCCTAAAGGGGGCTAGGGAGTCGTATTAATAACGATTTTCTTCCTTATTTTATTGCATTGAAAGCCTGTTCGAGATCTGCTATGATGTCGTCGATGTGCTCAACACCAATACTGAGACGAACTGTGCTGGATGTGATGTGTTGCTCGGCAAGTTCCTGTTCGGAGAGCTGCGAATGGGTTGTTGTGGCAGGATGAATGACGAGACTCTTGACGTCGGCTACGTTCGCGAGCAAGGTGAAAATCTGCAACGCATCGATGAATTTCCACGCAGCTTCCTGACCTCCCTTTATCTCAAAGGTGAAAATGCTGGCTCCACCATTTGGGAAATACTGTTGATAGAGTGCGTGATCTGGATGAGAAGCAAGTGCAGGATGATTTACTTTCGCTACCAAAGGGTGCTTAGAAAGGTAGTCGACAACCTTCAAGGCATTCTCTGTATGGCGTTCGATGCGCAAAGGTAACGATTCAACTCCTTGCAGAAGAATCCAAGCATTGAAGGGCGAAATGGCTGCTCCTGTATCGCGAAGAATGACGGCACGAATACGAGTCACGAAAGCGGCTGGTCCTGCAACATCGGCAAAGACGGCTCCATGATAGCTGGCATCGGGCTTAGCAATCGAAGGATAACGGTTTGCGTTGGCTTTCCAGTCGAACTTTCCGCCGTCAACAATCACACCACCAAGGGTAGTTCCATGTCCGCCAATGAACTTTGTAGCCGAATGTACGACGATATCTGCACCATGCTCCAAGGGACGAATCAACAACGGAGCGAAGGTGTTATCAACGATAAAAACGATTCCATGCCTATGTGCAACCTCAGCCACTCCTTCTATGTTCAGCACATCGCTGTTCGGATTGCCCAAAGTCTCTGCATAGATGACTTTTGTGTTGGGTTGAATGGCGGCTTCCAAAGCTGCAAGATTGTTGATATTTACGATGGAATGGGCGATTTTTGAAGCAGCGAGGGTGTGGGTGATAAGGTTATAAGAGCCT
>JAGCXU010000095.1 GCA_017961145.1 Bacteroidaceae bacterium
ACCATCAGCATCAGCACCGCTTTTGCCAGCATGGGCTCTGCCAGCAACGGCTACTACAGCAAGGCGTTCCAGAAGTTCCAGGACAACCTGAATGTCTACCAGCAGCGTGTGGAAGACCGATACAGAGGCATCCGCTATCCCGCAGGAACAGGCATGAGCGGCACATTCAATCCTGAGAACGGAACGGTGAACAAGTACAGTGCCGACGTCATGGTACCCGCCTTCCTCAATGCCTATACCGGAAGCAAGTCGCTCGACATCTTCCCAGCGCTCATGAAGATGCTGCCCAACTGGAGCATCAACTACAAAGGCCTGAGCAATCTGCCTTGGGTACGTGACCACTTCAAGAGCGTCAACCTCACCCATGCCTACAAGAGCATCTATGCAGTCGGCTCCTATCATTCCTACAGTTCGTGGGTAGAATGCATGGGAAGCGGCGGACTGGGCTTCATACAGAACGCCACCAGCGGCGGCTACGTCCCCAACAGTCTCTTCGACGTCAGCACAGTCAGCATCAACGAGAGCTTCTCGCCCCTCATCGGCATCAATACCACTCTGAACAACAACATGACCTTCAAGGTGGAATACAAGACAACCCGAGTGCTGAACCTGAGCATGACCAGCGCCCAACTCACCGAAACCGGCTCTAAGGACTTCGTGCTCGGCTGGGGCTACAAGATCAATGACTTCAACCTGGGCAGCATCTTCCGCTCGAAGAAAGCCAGCGAACAGGCCGCCAAGAACACCAGAGCCAAAGGAAAGGGCACAAACACCATGAGGGGCGAAATGGACGAAGAAAGGTCGACAGGCACCACCCGAGGCACCAACTCCGGAAGGACAAAGATAGCTCACGACCTGAACCTGCGCTTCGACTTCAGCATCCGCAATCAGAGTGCCATCAAGCGCGACCTCCAGAGCAACCTCTGCGAAGCCACCAGCGGAAGCAAAGCCTTCAAGACAAGCGCGCAAGTCGATTACACTTTGAGCCGCATGGTCACTCTGAGCCTCTACTACGACCGCCAGCGCTCTGCCCCACTCCTCTCCAGCAGCAGCTATCCCACCATCACCCAAGATTTCGGCATGTCCATGAAGTTCTCGCTGACAAGATAGGCCTGACGCGCTTCCTCAATTTGTACAGCTTACCGTGTTCTTTCTAAGCTTCTAAGCTCATAGCAGACATCACGTGCCATGTTTGCAATTTACTAGTGTTATGTTTGCAATCATAACGTGCCACGATGGCAATTTACTAGTGTGACGTTTGCAATCATAACGTGCCACGATGGCAATTTACTAGTGTGACGTTTGGCATTTTAGCGTGCCAAGTTGTGACAAATTACGTGCTAAAACTGCCATTTTTGTGTGTAAAAGTGGCTGCTTAGTGCAAAAATCCTTCCATATGAGGCCTTGGGGCTGACTTTTTCCGACGGACAAATGTGCCTCCAGAATAAGGAAAAGCATCGGAAAGCGGGGTTTATGCCCTACTTTTGTGGCATTTTTAGCAGGTTTTTGATGCGTTTTCCCCCTTTTTTGAGGCTCGGCATCTTTAAAGCAGAAGCCTTACTGATGTCGTATCTCATTGTAAATCTGCTTTTTAGATTAAATTAGTCTTGACTAAGCGTACAGATACAACCTTTCTTCACTCACTCTTCTTCTCCAAGGCCAGCCATGATGGCGGCAACAGCCTTTCTCTTCGCCACTATCTCGTCTGCGAGAACTTCCTGTCGGCTCGGCGGAACAAATCCTGAAGGCAGGACTGCACCCAAATGCCGTCGTGAACGCCACTGTCAATGTGCAGTGAATAGGGAATCCCCTTCTCTCTGAAGGCTTTGACGAGGTCCATGTTCCCCTCGAGGGTGAAATCGTGGTCGCCTACTGCCACTCGCCATTCCACAGTTTTCCAAGCCTCAATCTCTTCGCTCCTGCCCTTTTCTATGTGCTGGATGGGGTTGTTCTGATCTATCACCCATTGCCGCCAAGTGGCTGAGGGATCGTGCTTGAGGAACTCGAGTGGCTGGCTGCGTAGATAGCCGCTGATGTCATAGACCAGAGAGAACTCTTCGGGATGGTGCACGCCGTAAACCGTTGCTGCTCCTCCGCCCATCGAGAAGCCTGCAATGGCTCTGCCCGCCTTGTCCGAACGTGCGCGATAGGTCTTTTCTATATAAGGTATCAGCTCCTGGAAGAAGTAGTCCTCGTATTTCCAATCGGGCGCTCCTTTTTCTCCTTTCTCGGCATTGAAATACATCATGTTTTGCTGATTGGCTTCAGGACAGACGACTATCATGTCCCTGATGAAACCGCCCGCAATAAGGCTGTCCAGAGTCCAAGAGAGACGGTGATTGCGCTCCCAGTCGGTATGCGAGCCGCCTCCACCATGCAAGAGATAGAGCACAGGATGTCTTTTCGACAAATCGCGCTCGTAGCTGTCAGGCAGATAAATGGAGTAGTCGCGCTCTGTGATGCCGTTCAACAGTTTGCATGGCATCTTCAGGGACATGGTTTTCGCCTCTGCCACAAAGCAGATTAGCAGGCTGGCTGCAAACGCAAACATGGTCTTATTCATCTCGTTTTCCTTTTGTTTGCTGCAAAGGTACACATTTTATTGCAGAAATGCAACGAAACCGCCACATTAAACCTTTCCCTTTCCTGCAAGTCTTATAATTGAATAGAAATATCCATCATTCCTTCATTAAAACAACATGAACAACCTTAAATCTTTCGTGCTGCTTGTTTTGTTTGGGCTTATAGTTGTCCCTGTCTATGCCCAACCCCGTATTTCCATCTTCTTCGACCATGTTGCAGAAATTGCACGACAGGAGAAAATCTCCATCCATGATGCTGCACGGCAGGTGAAGGCTTTAGGAGTGGATGGAATTGATGTCAGAGTGACGATGAATGAGCCTCAGCTAAAGATGCTCGATTCGCTTGGATTCCAGCATGCTTCGGCCATTGCAGACATCAACTTTGTCAGGGGCGAGCAGCCGGAAGCGACAAGGCAGGCACTCGATTTCATGCGTCGCCATGACTATTCGCGCTTGCTTGTCATCCCAGGTCTGTTGCCAGAGAATGCCTCTGCAGAACTCATGGAAGATGTCTGCAAGCGGCTCGATGCTTTTGTCGAGGAAGCCGCCAAGGAAGGGATTGACGTGATGGTGGAGGACTACGACAATCCGCATTCCCCCTGCTACAATACGCAGACGTTGGACCGCCTCTTTGCCGCTTCGCCCAAGCTGAATCATGTGTTCGATACGGGCAACTATCTCTTCTGCGGAGAGGATGTGATGGTAGCTTTGCAGCATTTCCGCTCGCGCATTCATCATGTCCACCTCAAGGACAGAAAGGCAATGAAAGACCGTGCTTCCTTGCCTATCGGCGCTGGAATCGTCCCCCTCAAGGCTTTGGTGAATGAGCTGCTGGAAAGCGGTTACGATGGATGGTTCTGCATCGAACACTTCGGAGCGCCCTCCATGCTCGAATACACCAAGCAATCTGTCGCAAACATAAAAGCAACTTGGAAACCGTCGTTCGACGAAGTCTTGCGGACAAGACGCAGTATTCGCAGCTATGATGCGTCCAAAAAGATAACGGAGACAGAGGTTCGCGAACTGATGAAAGCCGTTCAGGAAGCACCTTCATGGGCCAATCAACAGCCAACGAGGTATTATGTCGCCATCAGTCCGGAAAAGCTCGCTGCCGTTCAAGATATGGTGGGAGCGAACAAAGAAAGGATAGCCAATGCTCCCGTACTGATTGTATCTACCTTTGAACGCGGCAAGTCTGGCTTCTTCAGAGGTCAACAAACCAATGAAGTAGGCGATGGATGGGGCGCTCACGATAATGGCCTGAGTGTTGCCTATCTTGTTCTGAAAGCAAGGGCAATGGGCTTCGACACACTCATCATGGGCATGCGAGACGCAGACAAATTGCGAGAACTCTTCGCCATTCCAGAAAGCGAAACCATCATGGCAGTCATAGCCTTAGGCTACAGAGCGGCAGAACCCCGTCAGCCTATGCATAAGGATCTGGACGAAATGGTGGAGTTCTTCTGATAAGACAAGATTATGGACACGCCTTCTGTTGTGGCAATAAGCTGAACAGAAAGAAGTGATTCTCTGTTTTCCCAAACGATAATTTGGCATTCTCACAGAATAATTGTATCTTTGTGACATTAAACTAAAATAATTATCATGAAAAACCCCTTCCTTATTTTATCAGTAGCCTTTCTTGTTTGGGGCTGTGCCAATGTCCATGCAGATTCCGGCTACAATCCGGAGAAGCAGCCTGGCAGTATGCAATACTTTACCCCCGTTGGCGGACAATACTTTGTGGGCGACTGCATTCCGTTTTTCCACGAAGGAACCTACTATCTCTATTGGCTTCTCGACGAAGGGCATCACAGCGCCCTGGGTGGCTTGGGAGGTCACCAGTGGTGTGTCAGCACGACAACCGACTTGGTGAACTGGCAGCATCATCCCATCGCGATTGGCATAGACGAGGAATGGGAGAAGTCGATTTGCACAGGTTCCGTCGTCTTCCACGCTGGACAATTCTATGCCTTCTATGCCACACGTCTGTTAGATGGTGGAAACGTATGTGAACGCTTGAGCTATGCCACGAGTCCCGATGCCTTGCACTATACGAAGCAACTGCCCAATCCCTTCTTCACCTCTGCTGAAGGCTTCAGCCAACGTGATTTCCGCGACCCCAAGGTATCTATTGATGATTATGGTGTCTTCCACCTCTTCGTTTCTTCCCAAAGGTCTGAAGGAGAAGGGCCGCGTGGCTGTCTGGTACACATGACTTCTGCCAATCTGGAGGAATGGAATGTGGAGGGAACAGTACTCGACAGTTTGAATGCCGTACCCGAATGCCCTGACTATTTCCTGTGGAATGGCTGGTACTATCTGGTATTCGGGCAAGGGTTGGACACTTACTACGTCAAATCGAGGAATCCCTATGGTCCTTGGGAATGGCCTGAGACACAAGCCCTGAAAGAGCAATGGGTAAATGTGGCCAAGACTGGCGCTTTCACTGGGGGCCGTCGCATTGTGGCAGGCTGGATTGCAAGCCGTTCCGATGGAAGAGATTCAGGTGGTGAGGTATTCGGAGGCAGTGTCGTTTTGCGCGAAGCATACCAATTGCCAAATGGCGACTTGGCAACAAAATTCCCTGAAGAAGTCATCCCCGTTTGTGAGACTCCGATGTCCGCTGCCATCACCGCAGTAAGCAGGGCTACGGTTGAAGACTCTGCTGTTGTCGTCAAATCAACAGGAAAAGCCTACGCCATTGATGTTCCTCGCAACTGCAAGATAACCCTCGACATTGAGCCAGATGACAAATGCTCGGAGTATGGACTGCGCCTCCGTTCTGGCGAGGCTGGCAACAACGGCTATCTCCTGAGCTTCAAGCCCAAGACGCAAAAGGTGAGCCTGGGGCGAGATGCATCTCTCGATAACGTCAGCGACTTGGACCAGAAACTGACGCTAACCATCGTCATGAAGGACGACATCATCGATGCCTGTATCGACAACCGCAGATGTATCGTCAATCGCCTACCAGATCAGAACGGCAGCTACCTCTGGTTCTATTCGAAAGGTGGAACGGTCAGCTTCAGTAATGTGCAAATAAGCGCTCTTATCCCCTCTGCCACAGACTTCGACGAGGGCACCCTGCTTCCGTCTTACTTCATCGACAAATACTCCTATCCGGTCAAGGCAATGGTGTTCAACGACAACATACCCTGGGAGCAATGGCGCGACAGTCATGGCGGCAAGACGGGCGTCATTCTTGGAACACCTCCTACCGATGCCAATGGACGCCAATGGTACGAAACGGAATACATCCTTACCAATACTAACGGACGCAAATGGAAGGATATGACGGCTCCTATGGGCACAGGCACTTGGGCTAACGACAACATCCCTGCCGACATATACTTGCGCCGCTCGTTTCAGACGGACAAGCCACTCGAAGGGCGTGTGGTGGTGAAGAGCTGCTTCGATGATGCGCCTTGCGAAATCTACCTCAACGGACAGTTGCTTGTGGCTTATCCCGATGGCGACCCAGACGGTTCGCTCAGCGCTCAGTACCTGCTCACGGAAGCCCAGACAGCTCTCATCCATACCGATGGCACGGAAAACGTGCTGGCCATGCACGTTCACAACGACTTCGGAGGCTCGAATGCCGACCTCGGACTCTACATCGCAGAACCTCCCTACACCATACATACCACCCACAACTACGGCTCTCAATACGGAAACATCGTGGCTGCAGACCTCGACAACGACGGGACGATGGAGCTGCTCATCGCTGCCGAAGAGGGCTATAAGCAGTCTCGCCCACGATGGCTTCTGAAAAGGGAAGACGAAGGATGGAGGGACTTGGGCAATCCGCTGAACTGTACCGTTCGGCCATCTTTCAGCATTTGCGACTTCGATGGCGATGGAACAATGGATGTGGTCTGCTTCGAGAACCCCTTGCCTTCGAATCAGGAAATCAGTACAGGCAACTACAATGCCGATAAAGGTATCTTTCTTGGGAACGGCGATGGAACGTTTCGACAATTGGACGTCAATATTACAGATGCTCGGAAACTATTGCCTAACAATTTCACCAAACCCTTTTCCAACCTCCACCTCATCCGCTCAGGTGCCGTGGCCGACTTCAACAACGACGGGCTGCCCGATATTGTGGGAATCGGAACGACAGAGAACAACGTCGTCCTTATCAACAAAGGCCTCAATGGTTCAGCCGTCACCTTCATGCCCGTCTATTTCGACGACGGCATCTGCGAGGGCAGCAGCGAACGGCGAGGACGCTCCTTTTCTGACGGATTTGTCATTCCTGCCGACTTCAATGGCGACGGCTTTTGCGACTTTATCGTATCCTCGAACAATTGGGACTACCGCCAGAACGTTGGAGCAGACTGGGAACGCTTCACAGAAGTGTATCTGAATGATGGCACAGGCGAGAAGTTCCTGCGGACATATTGGGGACTGACTTGTCCCTCCGTCTATAACGGCGGTATTGCTGTAGGGGATTTCAATGGAGACGGCATCCTAGACGTTTATGTCAGCGGTGATGGCGGCTTCTTCCCTGGGACACCACAAGCCGTCGCACTCACAGGAAACACGAACGATGGCTATTGGGAACACACCATGATTTGCCTGGGCGATGGCACAGGCCACTTCTCCCCTCTGCCCATCGAGCAGTTCGACCGCTACAAGGTGCGAGGGCTGAACTCTGTAGCTAATGTTGCAAATGCCTACGACTGGAACGGCGATGGCCTCCTCGATATCATTCATCAGGGCTGGTGTCCTGACGAGAACAAGCAGAGCGGCTTCATCTGGCTTGCAGACGGGCAAGGCTCCTTCGAACGGCAGCTTGCCTATGGAGGTGGATCCGAATCGGCCACGGTCATCACAGACTGGGACGGAGATGGCAAGAAAGACATCCTGACGACTGGGTTCTGCGAAAACCAACAGTTCACTGACCACAACTACAGCACTGGGCGGACATTCATCGTCACCCAATCCACAGAACAGGGAATGGACACCCCATCAGCTCCAACCAACATCAGCATCGAGGAGGCAGGTACAGGAAAGGTGCGTTTCGCATGGACACCTGCCAACGGAGCCCCCCTGAGCACGACCTACGAGCTTTACTTAAAGGCCGAAAGCGGGAAGTTGCTGGGAAACTGCCGCGCCTTTACAGAAGGACTGATGAGTGGGCAGCGAAAGGTGGAAGAAGCAGGCAATAGAGGAACGGCTACAACTGCTGTCTTTACTTTGGCGGACGGTTTTTACACCATCGGAGTGCAAGCCGTCGATGGTCGCAGGCAAGGTTCTGACTTCTGTACACGCCAATTCACCATGTCGAGCGGCATACCTACTGCCATCCGTGAACTTGGTCAGCAAGAAGCTGAACTGCAAAGCTATTACCCCAACGGACTGCCAGCCATGAGGCAAACCGCCAAAGGTGACAGGCAAATTATTATCAGCAAAAATAGAAAGACTTTATATTGAACCGAGGAAATGGTAAGTCCCTTTGTGTAAAGGTGAATAATATTAACCACTTCGAGTTCTATATTAATGAAAATAATTGTATCTTTGCAGGCATAAATCGACAAAATTACAATCATCATGTCCTCTAAACACTTTCTCCTGTCGCTTTTGTTCTTAACAACAAGCACGGCTTTGGACGCAGAAAACGTGACAGAATACATTCTCGATACCGTCGATAGCGGAGAAGGCTACTGGCCCTGTCTTTTCTACGAATTGAACTACAACTCGGACATCACTCTGGCAGAGAGGGGAAAGTGGTATGCTCTCGACGAGGACGAGAGCTACTGGAGGGAAGGCATCGGACCATTCAGCATCGACGAGAACAAGTTTCTCGTCACTCAATGGCAAAGCACCGTCCACCCTATCCTTATTCGCCGGCACTTCACTCTCACGGAGGAAGACCTGGAAAAGATTAATGTTGGCACCGTCACTCTCACTTACAGCTACGACGAAGACCCTATCTTCTGGCTCAACGGTACAAAGATTGCCTCTTCCACGGGATGGAACGACAATAACTATGCCTCCAGTCGTTTGACGAATGCCAGAAAAAAACTGCTGGTGGAGGGCGATAACGTGCTCTGCGTTTCCTTGAAACAAGGTTCTGGAGGCGGACATATCGACTATGGGCTCGAGGTGAAGTACGACCCCTCGAAGGTGACGCCCATTTCTCTTATTCAGGAGGATGAAGAGGATGCTATTTGGTACGACCTCAGCGGCCGCCCAGTTAGTAACAAAACGAAAGGTATCATTGTAACTGAGGGCAAAAAGAAAGTAAAAATGTAGCCATTATGTCAAAACTTCTATCAATATTCTTCTCACTCTTTGCCACATGCTCCCTTATGATGGCACAGATGGCTGTTTCCGTCGTGGAACGTCCTGACTGCGAACAGACGAGTTCGAACTATACCAATTTCCGTGCTCCTCTTCAACAAGCAGCCTTGCTAAAACTGCCTGTCGGAAAAGTTCAACCAAAAGGATGGCTTCGCAAATACCTCGAACTGCAAAGAGACGGCCTGAATGGACAACTTGGGACAATAAGTGCATGGCTCGACAAGAACAACAACCAGTGGCTTTCCAATCAGGGTGACCACGGATGGGAAGAAGTGCCCTACTGGCTTAGGGGATACATCAGCCTCGCTTATATTCTGGATGATGATGAGATGAAAGATGAAGTGCAGGTCTGGATAAATGCTGTCCTCAACAACCAAAGTTCAAACGGGCGACTCGGACCTGACGGCTACGATGGCAGCAGCCCTGACCTCTGGGCAAAGATGCCGATGCTTTGGGCGCTACAGACCTACTACGAAGCTACGGAAAAGGTAAGAGTCCTGACGGCAATGGACCGCTATTTCAAGTGGGAAAAGACTATCAACGACAACATTTTCCTAAAAGGAACTTGGCAAAGCAAACGCGGCGCGGACAATATGTGGAGTGTTATCTGGCTCTACAACCGCAATGGCGACTCCGCCATCCTGCCACTCATCGAAAAACTCCATAATGCTTCGGTCAACTGGGCAATGCAGGGAAGCCTGCCCAACTGGCATGGAGTGAACGTTGCTCAGGGCTTCCGAGAGCCTGCCACCTACTATGTCTATTCTGGAGAAAAAGAGATGCTACAAGCCACCTACGATGCCCATAATGAGATGCGTCGCCGTTATGGACAAATGCCTGGAGGCATGTACGCAGCCGACGAGAATGCCCGAGCCGGTTACTACGACCCAAGGAATGGGGCCGAGACCTGTGCATTGGTTGAGCAGATGGCAAGCGACGAGATTCTGATGGGCATCACGGGCGACATCTTCTGGGCAGATCATTGCGAGGATGTGGCCTTCAACTCCTTCCCTGCAGCACTAATGCCTGACATGCGTTCCTTGCGTTACATCACTTCCGCAAACATGGCTATAAGCGATGAGAAGAAGCATGGGCCGAGTATCGACAACGACCTTCGAGGCATGCTCTCCATGAGTCCGTTCAGTTCTCGCTGCTGTCAGCATAATCACGGAATGGGTTGGCCTTACTTCGCAGAACACCTCGTCATGGCCACAACCGACAATGGTCTGGCCACGATGCTCTATGCTGCCAACGAGACAACGGCTTTGGTGGGCGAAGGCATCTCGCTTCGGATGGAAGAGACGACAAACTATCCCTTCGACGAAACCGTTACGCTTACACTTCATCCCGAAAGCGAAGTCACCTTCCCGCTTTATCTGCGCATTCCCGCCTGGGCAGAAGGAGCCTCTGTCAGCGTGAATGGCGAGACGCAGTCCACGGAAGAAGCGGCAGGGCAATACATTCGCATCAAACGTCTCTGGAGGGAGGGCGACATCGTATCGCTCGTTCTCCCCATGACCGTCCGTTCTACCGTTTGGCAACAGAACAAGTCGAGCGTCAGCGTTAACTATGGGCCGCTTACGCTTTCACTTAAGATAGAAGAAGAATATGAGGCGCACGACAGCCGTGACCCCGAGTTCGTACAGGACGATTCCCACTGGCAGGAAGGTGTTGACGCCTCTCTCTGGCCTTGTTTTGTATTGCGGGCCAAAAGCGATTGGAACTATGGCCTAGTGGTTGACGAGCAGAACCTGCCAGTCGGTTTCAGCGTCATTCACAAGCCCTACCCCGCCAGCAACCAGCCTTTCACCCTCCAAGATGTGCCTTTGGAGTTTACGGCCGTAGGACGACAGATTCCTTCATGGGGCTTCGATGCCACAGGAATGACTGACTTCCTGCCCACAAAATATGCCAAGAGAGCCGATGAGACCACTCCCATCACCCTCGTTCCAATGGGAGCGGCCCGCCTTCGCATCTCTGCCTTCCCAAGAGAGAAGGAATAGGAATCATGCAGGGCTATCCGGAGTTGTCGGGCAGCCCTGCTTTTTTTACTATAGTTGAAGGCTTTTATTTCAGGTATTTATTGAAGAAATCGGCCAAGGTGTCCCATGGAATGAGGTTCTTCGGTACGCCCTTCCCTTCTGGTTCCTCGTATCCGCCATCATAGAGGTCGCAATGTGAGGCTTCGGGAATGATGAGCAACTCTTTGTTCTCGGGATTGGGATTGGGCTTTACGATGGTATTGTAACCCTCGGCCTTGCCATCCACCATGTAATGATAGGCTGCCTCGCCGAAGTAGCGCGAGTGGGCAAACTCGCCGTGCATGATGAGGACGGCAGAGCGAATCTCATTGATGTAGTAGAGGAAGCGCGTGTTGGCGTAAGCCTGCGTGCCGATGACGCGCCAACCGTCGTTCGAGTTGCCGCTGCGGGCGTGGTAGCCGCGCGGCGTCTTGTAATAATCATGGTAGTCCTTCACGAACTGCGGAGCCTGCCAGGGCACTGAGTCGAGGACGCCGCCGGCCATCGCCATCGGGTCAGCGAGCCGCTGCTTGGAGAGGGCCTCGCGGTTCTTATGACGAGCCTCCTCAACATCGAAAGCATCGTTGTAGTCGTTACCACTCACACGGCTCATGTCGTACATTGTCGAGGCTAATGTTGCCTTAATACGCGTGTCGGCAGCAGCAGCATTCAAGGCGATACCTCCCCAGCCACAGATGCCGATGATGCCTATCCTGTCTGCATCAACATTATCTTGCTTCGAGAGGAAATCCACGGCAGCCATGAAGTCCTCGGTATTGATGTCGGGAGATGCCGTGCGACGTGGCTCTCCGCTGCTCTCGCCAGTATAGGATGGGTCAAAGGCCAAGGTCACAAATCCGCGCTCAGCCATCCGCATGGCATAGAGTCCGCTCGACTGCTCCTTTGTGGCCCCAAAAGGACCGCTAACGGCAATGGCTGCAAGCTTACCTGTCGCCTCCTTCGGCATGTAAAAGTCTGCCGCTAATGTCAGTCCGTACTGCGTCTGGAACATCACTTTCCGGTGATTAACTTTCTCGCTCAATGGGAACACTTTGTCCCACTCCTGCGTCATTTCTAATTGTTTCATGGTATTATCTTGTTTTACTTCTTTGTTTGTGCAAGCAGCAATTGTCCCTGCCGCAAGCATCGTCAATAACAGTTTTCTCATTTTATATATTTCGATTTGTTCTTAATGATGACTCCTTTTGTAGTTCCCGATGTTCTTATTCCTAATGTCGTGTACGCTTTCGCCTTGCTTTCCTCGGCTTTGACTTGACTGATTCTTGTGGGATTGTCGAGGGATAGCGTCACGCTGATGTTGCTTTCGCCTGCCTTGAGGAACGACCTTAATTCACTATCTGTCAAGCCGTCAATCTTGCCCAGACGGGTGTAGCTCCATGAGTTCGAGCCATAGAAGATGCAGATATTGCTGCCGCTGTAGAGGATGACATCTCCAGCCTGAGCGTTGATATACTCGTTGCTTGTCGTCAGCGAGAAGCCTAATGGTCCCCATATCTCAAAGCCCCCGCTCGAATCAAGCGTCACCGTGACGGGAGCCTGTTCGAGTCTTGCCACCAGTTCCTGTGTGGCTTGGTTGTCAACAAGGGTGACGGCCTCACTTCTGTCGCCAATGGTGAGAAACATCTTCTGTGCCATAATTATCGTTGTTTGAAGCAGCATTAAGGCAATAATTGCGGCTGCTTTTGTAGAAATACTTTTCATGGTAATGTTATAAGTTCTTTTCAAACAATTCTCATCTGTCTCTTACGGATGGGATGCCTGTGTATTTGTCGGAGTCATCTTTGATGTCTATTTCCGATTCCATTGACTTTTAATCATCTTGGGCATGTCGCTATAGTTGATACCCACCATCAAGGTCATCGTTTTCTGTAGTGTTCCGAAGCAAATGAACATGATGACAGGACCGAAAACATAGTCATACCAATGTCCTAAATGGTTGGTGACAAGATAGGTTATCATCAACACGCTCACCACCAATTCCAGCCAAGCTGTGACAGCACCTGGCGTGTAAAACTTCTTCATGCGGAACAGACGAATGCCCATCGTGTGGACAAAACCTTCTATGATACCGAAGGTGGCAACTACCATCGTTATCATCGGAACATTGTGATAGATGAAAGGCACAATACTCAACAAGAGAAGAAGTATTCCGGCTGGAATACGGCTGGCTCGTTTGGTCTCTTCGTCAACCTGAATATCTATCAGACTAGCTACCAGATTGACAAAGCCTCCTGGATAGTGTCCTTCTTCCCATTCATGTAGGATGAAAAGGAATGCATCAATCACAACAAGCTTCTGTATCACGGAAAGTTCGCCCATCATAGCTGCGCAGACGATAAACAGCATAGCCAATACGGTGTATATCTCAAGTGCGTAATGTTTGATAAATCTAATCATAATCGTTAAGTTTAGTACCTTCTCTCAGGCAAAGGTACAGCTTTTTTCCGAAGTTCCCAAATTTGGCATGTTAAACTGTCTTTAGATTCTGTTAGGCTCAAGTATGAGAGGGAATAAATCAGAATGTTACAATAAAAAATCATTTAATAATGTGCAGAATGGCTTTAATTGGCTAACTTTGCAGCATGAATCGACAAAATCAACTCGTACTAATGAAAAGACCTTTCCTTCTTTACTTCTTCACCCTCATACTCTGTGCAGGCCTGGAAATGGTTCATGCTGCGGAGAAAAAGAATGCTCCGTGCATCGTCAATTTCGTCAACTTCGTCCGTGCAGTAGAGCCTCGATATGAGGATTTCACAGACGAATATCTCTATCAGACGACTGCCAACCAGCTCAGTCAGTTGGATGATTATGGCTTCCGCGGAACTTTCCTGCTCCAGTATGATGCCCTCGTCGTGCCCGCCTATCAGGAGCTGATGAAAAAGGCGATGGCCGAGGGACACGAGGTCGGGGCCTGGTGGGAGATTACGGAGCCACACGTGAAGGATGCGGGCATGAAATGGCGCGGACGTTTTCCTTGGGACTGGCACGCCGACGTGGGATTTGCTACAGGCTACACGCCCGAGGAGCGCGAACGGCTGGTGGATACGTACATGGAGACGTTCCGAAGCATTTTCGGCACCTATCCTGCTTCCGTCGGTTCTTGGTTCATCGATGCCCATACCCTCACTTATCTCTTCGAGCGCTATCACATCGAGGCTTCGTGCAACTGCAAGGACCAGTATGGGACGGACGGCTACACACTTTGGGGCGGATATTGGAACCAAGCTTACTATCCCAGCAAACTCAATGGCTACATGCCCGCGCAAACCTCTCAGGGGCAAATCCCTGTACCCATTTTCCGCATGTTGGGAAGCGACCCTGTGCTTCAATACGACCACGGGCTAGACCGTCACTTTCAGGGCGTCATCACGCTCGAACCCGTCTATAAGGAAGCTGGAGGCGGCAACAGGGAATGGGTGGAGTGGTTCCTTTCTGCCATGGCAAAGAGCGAAAGTCTGGCCTTCAACTACATTCAGGCAGGACAGGAGAACTCTTTCGGCTGGAAGGACATGAAGGACGGACTGGACATGCAGATGCCCATTATCCGCGAAATGGCTGACAAGGGACTCTTCCGTGTGGAGACGCTAGCTGAGTCGAGCCGATGGTTCAAGAAACACTTTCCGCTTACCCCTGCAACCTCCGTTACCGTCAAGGACGACTTCAAAGCAAGCGGAATGAGTGCAGCATGGTACAACAGTCGTTTCTATCGGACGGGGCTTCTGTGGAAGGACAACAGCTTCGTCATTCGTGACATCCATCTGTTCGATGAGCGCATGGAGTCCGACTATCTTCGCAAGGCTGGCACGGAAAACTATTGCGAATACATCACGCCGCCCCTGATTGACGGGTTTATCTGGAGCACCCCAGCCGAACATGCAGGTTTGCGACTGGTCGAGATTCAGAATGGAGGCAATACAAGGGAAATTCCCGTCACTTCACACACTTGCCACAAGGATGGTAAAGGCAGCCTCGCTGTCACCTGTGAAACGCCCTACGGACCTTTCAGAATGCTCATGAAGGAAGACGTGCTCAGCATCACATACAAACCTGCCACTATCAATTGGGCTTTGGAGTTTACAGCAGCCAAAGAAGCCAAGTTGCCCTTCACTAGTATCGACAATCAGGTCATCACCGCCACCCACAAAGGTTACGACTACGCCATCCGCCTACGCCGTGGCTCCTTCTCTTCCTCAAATCCTGAATTCTCTCGCTGGTGCATCCTCCCACAAAAGAACTGCATCATCTTTAGATTTGGCAGATAAAGCACTCGGAGCCTAGAAGGACACGATGATGGCAGACGGAATAAAAAAAGATTCCTTATCTCCCGACAAAGAATCTTAACCTTAAAAATCTAATACCATGAAAAACACTTTTGCTTCGCGGTGCGGACGAGGCTCGAACTCGCGACCCCTAGCGTGACAGGCTAGTATTCTAACCATCTGAACTACCGCACCAAACAATCTATAGAGCGTCTCGCTCCTGAGCGGAAAACGAGACTCGAACTCGCGACCCCAACCTTGGCAAGGTTGTGCTCTACCAACTGAGCTATTTCCGCATTATCGTGGGCAGGGACAGATTCGAACTGCCGAAGCCGTGAGGCAACAGATTTACAGTCTGCCCGTTTTAACCACTTACCTACCTACCCAGTCCACTGACCGAAGGTCAGACGAATGTGACTCCTGCGGGATTCAAACCCACAACCTTTTGATCCGTAGTCAAATGCTCTATTCAGTTGAGCTAAGGAGCCATCCTTTTTCTGGTGGGCGCTGAGGGATTCGAACCCCCGACCCTCTGCTTGTAAGGCAGACGCTCTGAACCAGCTGAGCTAAGCGCCCAATTCGCTTTCCACAAGCACCTCTCTTGGCACTTCTCTTGCGAATTGCGGTGCAAAGATACGGCAAAATCCTGAACTGGCAAAACTTTTTCATGTTTTTTTTCATAGGAAGCAAACTTTTTGTCTCAACCATACATTATAATATATATTATAGTGCTCATTTCTCAAATTATTTGTAACTTTGCAGCACAATTGAACGTTATTAAATAGAAATATATTATGGGAAAGATTAACTGTATAGGCATCCTCACCAGTGGTGGTGATGCTCCTGGAATGAACGCTGCAATTCGTGCGGTGACGCGTGCTGGCATCAGCAACGGTTTCAGCATCAAGGCTATCTATCGTGGCTACGAGGGTCTCATTAAAGGAGAGGTGAAGCCTTTCACGACAGAGGATGTCAGCGGCATCATTACACGTGGCGGCACAATCCTGAAGACTGCACGATGCAAGGAGTTTATGACTCCAGAAGGAAGAAAGAAGGCTTACAAGACTTGCCAAAAAGAAGAAATTGATGCCCTAGTCGTCATTGGTGGCAATGGTTCGCTGACAGGTGCACGCGACTTCGGCATGGAGTTCGACTTCCCCGTCATCGGACTGCCAGGCACAATCGACAACGACCTTTATGGCACCGACTCCACAATCGGCTACGACACGACAATGAATACTATCATGGAATGTGTGGACCGCATCCGCGACACTGCAAACTCGCATGAGCGCATCTTCTTCGTCGAGGTAATGGGGCGCGATGCTGGCTTCTTGGCTCAGAACTGTGCCATCGCCTGTGGTGCTGAGGCCGCAATCGTGCCTGAAGAGACAACCGATGTGGACCAGTTAGCACAATTCATGGGGCGTGGCATCCGCAAGTCGAAGAAGTCGTGCATCGTTATCGTAAGTGAAAGTCCGAAATGCGGCGCTCTCTACTATGCCGACCGCGTAAAGAAGGAGTTCCCTGAGTTCGACGTGCGCGTTTCTATCCTCGGGCATCTGCAGCGCGGCGGTAGTCCGTCGGCACACGACCGCATCCTTGCAAGTTGCACTGGTGCAGGAGCCATCGAAGCCATCAAGCAGGGGCAACGGAATGTGATGGTCGGCATCCGCAACAACGAAGTAGTCTATGTCCCGTTCAGCGAGTGCATTCGCACCGACAAGCGTTTCGACAAGCGTCTCATCACGGTGCTCAACGAACTAAGTATTTAAGAACCATGAACGCTATTAAAGACCTTCTGCAATTCCTCGACAATTCGCCCGTGAACTTTCTGGCAGTCGAGACCATTAGTAAGCAACTACAAGAGGCTGGCTTCGAGCATCTGAATGCCTGCGACGAGTTTGGCAAAATGAAACCTGGCAGACAGTTCTTCCTCACGAAGAACGACTCGTCTGTCTATGCCTTCCGCATCGGCACAGAACCGCTTGGCGATGCAGGCTTCCACATGATTTGTGCACATTGCGACTCACCGACATTCCGCATCAAACCTAATGCTGAGATGACAGGTGAAGGCGGCATCGTTCGCCTCAATACAGAGGTTTACGGCGGTCCCATCATGAGCACTTGGTTCGACCGCCCACTCACCCTTGCAGGTCGCGTCATTGTGCGCTCAAAAGATGTGATGAAGCCTACTACCCTTCTGCTTCATGTAAAACGACCTCTTCTGCAAATCAGCAACCTCGCCATCCACTTCAACCGCCAAGTGAATGATGGCGTGAAGCTCAGCAAACAGAAAGACATGCTGCCAATTCTGGGCATCATCACCGATGAATTGGAGAAAGGGAACCTGCTCATCAACTTGATTTGCAAAGAGTTGAAGATTAAGCAAAAGGACATCCTCGACTTCGACCTCTACCTCGCCGATGCCTCTCCTGCTTGCACTTTTGGCATACACGACGAGTTCATTTCCAGCGGACGGCTCGACGACCTCAGCATGGTTCATGCTGGTCTTCAAGCCCTTTTGCAAAGCGGAAAGAAGACGCCGAAAGTGACGCAAGTGCTTGCCATCTTCGATAATGAAGAGACGGGCTCGCAGACGAAGCAAGGTGCTGGCAGTCCGTTCCTTGCAAGTCTGATAGAACGTATCGTTCAGGCTCAAGGCGGAACAACAGAGGACTTCCATCGCAGCATTGAGCAGGCCTTCATGGTTTCTGCCGATAATGCTCATGCCTGGCATCCCAACTACAGCGACAAGTACGACCCGACGAACCATCCTGTGCTTGGAGGCGGACCAGTCATCAAGTTCAATGCGGCACAGAAGTATGCGAGTGATGCCGTATCTGCAGCCATCTTTGCAGGGATTTGCGAGAAGGCAGGTGTGCCTTGCCAGCGATTCGTGAACCATAGCGATGTGGCTGGTGGAAGCACCTTGGGCAACATCCTTGCCTCTTCGCTTCCCGTAAAAGGTGTCGATATGGGCAATCCTCTGCTGGCAATGCACAGTTGCCGCGAGACAGCCGCAGTTGCCGACCACCTTTATTGCATAGAAGCCTTCAAGACTTTCTATCTGAGTTGATTTATTCTTTGATAAGGCTCAGGAACTCGTCTTCGTTCATGATGCGGATGCCGAGTTTCTGGGCTTTCTCGAGTTTGGCAGGTCCCATGTTCTCACCTGCAAGGATGAAGCTCGTCTTGTTGCTGATGCTTCCCACATTTTTGCCACCATGTTGCTCGATGAGGGCTTTGTATTCGTCGCGGCTATGATGTTGAAAGACACCACTAATGACGACTGACTGCCCAGCAAGTTTATCGGATTGAGCTTGCTTTTGTTGTTCTCCGATTTCCATCTGCAAGCCTGCACTGCGAAGGCGCTCCACGAAAGCACGATTGACGGGATTAGCAAAGTACTGAATGACGCTGCCAGCAATGACTTCGCCAATGCCGTTGATTTGCATCAGACTTTCCATCGAAGCCTCTGCCACTTTGTCCATGCTTCCATAATAACGAGCCAAAGTCTTTGCGGCAATCTCGCCCACAAAGCGTATTCCGATGGCAAAGAGCACTCGCTCGAAGGGAACCCGCTTGCTCTCCTCGATGCTGGCAAGAATCTTGCGAACGCCTTTATTGTCAGAGGCTTGAGGGTCTGCAAGTTGTTCCTCTCTTAGTTCATAGAGGTCTGCTGCATCGTGGATGAGTCCTCGACGATAATAGTCGTCAACCGTCTCAGGTCCAAGCGAGTTGATATTCATAGCCTTACGACTGATGAAATGTTCTATCCTGCCAAGAATAAGAGGGGGACAACCCGTATCATTAGGGCAATAATGAGCTGCTTCGCCTTCATAACGGACAAGCTTCGAACCACAAACTGGGCAACGATCAACAAACTCTAATTTTGAATTTTGAATTTTGAATTGGGAATTGTCAACTTCTGCCTTGCCAACTATCTTCGGAATAATCTCTCCTCCCTTCTCAACAAGCACTCTGTCGCCCACATGAAGGTCGAGACTGGCCATCACATCGGCATTGTGGAGGGTTGCCCTGCGAACTTGAGTGCCAGCCAATTGTACTGGATCCATGTTAGCAACAGGAGTTACGGCTCCCGTCCTGCCGACTTGGAAGACGACTTGCCTGAGCGTCGTCTCTGCCTGTTCTGCTTGGAACTTATAGGCAATCGCCCATCGAGGACTCTTGGCAGTCATGCCGAGGCTCTTCTGCTGAGCCAACGAGTTGACTTTCAGCACGACACCATCAGTTGCGACAGGAAGGTTCTTGCGCTCCTTGTCCCAATAGTCGATGTACTCGAACACACCTTCCAGAGAATCGACAAGCCGCATGTTCTTGCTTACCTGAAAGCCCCATCTGGCCGCAGCTTCGAGGTTCTGATAGTGCCCGTCGCCAGGAATCCCGTCGCCTAATAAATAATAAAGGTAAGCATCCAAGCCTCGCTGAGCCACAGTACTACTGTTCTTGCTCTTGAGCGTTCCGCTTGCAGCATTTCTGGGATTGGCAAAGAGCGGTTCTCCTGCCTTTTCGCGCTCAGCATTGAGGCGGTCGAAAGAGCTCCAAGGCATCAGGACCTCACCACGAATCTCGAACTGACGAGGCCAATCGCCACCTTTAGGGAGTTGCAAAGGAATGCTTCGAATGGTTCGAACATTAGCCGTCACATCGTCGCCCTGCACGCCATCACCTCTCGTCACAGCCCTAACCAAGCGGCCTTCCTCGTAATGAAGGCTGATGCTGAGGCCGTCGAACTTCAGCTCGCAACAGACCTGAAAAGGCGCTCCCATCAAGCCTTCGCTCACCCTTTTCCAAAAGTCGGCCACCTCTTCACGATTGTAGGTATTGCCAAGCGAAAGCATCGGACGAGTATGCACGACTGTCTCGAACTCATTGTTGAGGTCGCTGCCCACCCTTTGAGTAGGGCTGTTCGCGTCGAACATCTCAGGATACTTCGCCTCGAGGTCCTGCAATTCGTGCATGAGGAAGTCGAACTCCTGGTCGGAAATGACGGGAGCATTCTCCACATAGTAGCGGTAATTATGCTGGTGCAACTCTTCGCGAAGCTGTAATATGCGAGCCTTTTCGTCCATTTGAAAATCTGAAATTACTCTGCAAAGATAAATAAAAAAGAGCAAAATACAAAATAAAACGCAAAGAAAATGTTATTGTTGCAGGATTACATCGCAGAATAAAATGTAAAAATTTTTCTTAATATCAAAGAATCAAACTTTTCAATATTCAAATTTCAATATTCAATAAAACACCTCTCTTCACCCCTTTCTTAACCATTTGATATTGAGCCCCTTGCTTTATCGCCAAAGATAAATCCATTTTTAACGTTTGACGATTGCATTTTTAAAGTGTGACGTTGGCCATTTTAACGTGTGACGTTTGGCATTTTAAAGTGTTACGATTGGCAACTTAAAGTGTCACGTTTGGGAAGCAGCCATTAGTCGTCGGAAGGATGTAAATATTTTTCCGACAAAAGCGACTTGTCACGCAACCCCACATTTCTTGCAAGCAAGACAAGGAAAGCTATCTCTTGGAATCCGTTTTCGTATATATCCTCATCAGTTCGAAGAAGGTGGGCATATCCACCAACTCGATGCTGGGGTCCAGCCGCTTAGCCTCCTCCATCACATTCACATACCATTCCGGGCTCTTCAGGATGATGCGGAACCAATGGAAAGGCACTCCCCTGCGAAGACGGACTCGCTCCACAAGCACACGGGCTGCTTCCTTCGGATTGTTCGAAACAAGGTCGTAGTCGGACCTCAACACGGGCATGCCGCGATACTGGCCGATGAGTTCGCTCTTCTGAGGAACGATGCCGTTTCGGCTGAACCGTCTGTAGGCATCCAGCGACCTCTTCCCCATAGCAGGCCCATTGCCGTCTATGATGAAGCCAGTCACGCTCAAACCCCACTTCCCATAGTACTTCTGGCAATGCCGCCTCCATGTCCTGATGTCTTTTGGGGCACCTTCCCATTCCGCTACACCTGGCATCATATACCCCGCACCATTATCGGCTGCCGCAAAGTAGTCTTTCGGACTGGCCGTCGAGCGTATGTAGTGCAAGACATGGGGGACGCGCTCGGACAGGACAGGGCTGATGCACCACATCATGGGCAACTCTCCACGACGGGGATTGTCCCACAAATCGTGCGTCCGTTGCGATATCCAGGACGAAGCGTCAAAGTCGCCCACATAGATGATCACGTAGTTGCGCGAGGTATCGACCGTTCCATCGGCATTCAGATAGTGCTCAGCCTTCAGTTTCTTCTGCGAAGTCCAGGACTGAGGATAGCGTTTCTTCAGAGGGAAATGCTGCCAGAATGAAGCATTGGCCAGGGCTCCATAACCGATGGCATCCGCATCCTTGAATGCCATGTACCGGCTTATCAGCTCGGCAAAGTGCCACTCCGTATCTACGTCCTCGTGCTTTCCTCCTGCACGTTTTGTGTATTTGTAGGCCCATTCAGGGAAGCCCCCAATGTAGCAAGGTACAGAACCATGTCGCAAGGTGTGGGCCTGCTCCAACATTTCACAAAGCGTGCGATAGTCCGTCCCCACAGGTTGGTTGGGCTCGTCTGTCGCTTCGTCAGACCAAGGAGACAAGTCGAAGAAGAAAGCCCCTCGGCTGATGAAGAAGTCGTGATTGGTGAGTGTATGGTGATTGGTGGGGGCATTCAGGGGTTTCTCGCGCCAGAGCTGGTCCTGATAGAAGCCGGCATAGCGTCCATCCATGCGGCCTGTCTTCATATATCGCTCGAGCAACCAAAGGTAAGGGTCGCATTTCTGGCTCCCAGACGAAGCACGATTCGTGCCAGGAATCAACCCTTCTCCCGTAAAGAGAGAACTGCCATCGGGCTTCACCAACCATTCGCGCACCTCCAGGGCATTCTCGCCCTTGGTCAGTCTCTGGAAGAGGGACTCCTTCCTCGCATCCCATCGCAAGGGCAGCAAGTTCTCCACACCAGCCAGACTGCTGGCCACATTGCTTGTACTGGCCACGTTGGAATCATATGCCACCACACCTTTCAGGGAACTCCGGAAATATCTGACCGCCTCTGGGACACTCTGCAGATGCAAAGTGTCGCGTCCATGCAGCCATTCCCCCTTCGCAGCATAACGGTTCCACCAATAGGCATCCACGCTGCAACCCTCGCATTCCACATATTCTATATAGAGCCGGGGCTTGTCCCTGTTCACGATACCTTGCAGAGCACTGATGGCATGCAGGTCGTCCCAGACAGAAAGGATCTCCAGACTGTCCGTGTAATCAGCCCTCAACGTATACCTCATGTCCAGATACACGACAGGCTCCTGACGCTTGGCCTGCAAACTGCTTCCCACAAAGGCGAACAACAGGAGCAGAATGCTACTCAATTTCCAATCTTTAATCTTCAATTTACGGATATTTGATTTCAGATGCAAATATACAACATTTCCATGAATTGTGCAAGTGAATTGGCAACTATATTCACAGAAAAAAGAAAGATTTTTGGGAAGGCATTGTAACGTTGTAACATGTTACAATAAAAATGTGACACCCCCCTCTGATTTTATGTCTATTATTATTTATATAATAATAGAATTTCTTTTCCCTTGTTGGGTGTGTGTGTTTTAAGTAACATGTTACAATGTTACAATGTTACAATGCCACCTAGTGTCACCGTCATAACAAATCTGGTGAAGAGTGTTTATGATTTCTTCTCGTTTCGAGGGATTACCGACTTTTCGAAAAAAAGTTTGTAATCTCTTTTGACTTTGAAGATTTATTTGTAAATTTGTAAGCGAAATTCATCTTATAATATGTTTGAGGGAAAAGATATAATGGATAAGAAATGATCTTATTCCTGATAGTCAAGAGTATTTGGAGTTAAAAGTTGCATGTCCCCGAGGAGACTACCAAACGCACTTTGTTGAGCATAATTCCCCAAATTTCGACAACACAGAAAAGGATACCGTTTGCATAGCGAATATTTATTGCCCAAGGTCTCAATTAAAGCAGGAAAATACACATCATGAATAATGAGAAACTATACAGAACATTAAAATCTTATTTCGGATATAATGGGTTCCGACCTTTGCAAAAAGAAATCATCATGCGCACCATTGATGGTGGTGATTCGTTGGTGCTAATGCCAACTGGGGGAGGCAAATCGATATGTTTTCAGATACCAGCTTTGATGATGGAAGGGACTGCCATTGTGATTTCACCACTTATCTCGCTGATGAAGGATCAAGTAGAAGCATTACGGGCCAATGGTATTGCAGCAGAGGCACTGAACAGCGCCAACGATGAAATAGCCAATCGTCAGATCGCAGAACGTTGTCTGCGAGGCGACGTAAAGCTGTTGTATATATCACCAGAGCGATTGATGACGGAACTGAGGTGGATGCAAACGATGCTGAAAGTATCGCTCTTTGCCATTGACGAGGCACATTGTATCTCGCATTGGGGACACGACTTTAGACCAGAATATACGCAGTTGGGCAATCTGCATGAACTCTTCCCCAATGTGCCAATTATGGCTCTCACTGCCACTGCAGACAAAATTACCAAAGCAGACATCATAGAGCAACTACACCTTCAAGATCCGGTAATCTTTATCAGCTCGTTTGACCGTCCGAACCTGAGCTTAGATGTCAGAAGGGGATATGCAGCTAAAGAGAAATTTCGCACGATACTGAGCCTAATTCATCGTCATCGAGACGAAAGCGGCATCATCTATTGTCTGGCTAAGAAAACCACAGAGAAGGTTGCTGAGAAACTAAAGAAAGAAGGTGTTTCTGTGGGAGTATATCATGCTGGATTGTCTACAGATGAACGCAATCGGATGCAAGAAGACTTTATCAATGACCGCATTCAGGTGGTCTGTGCAACGATTGCTTTCGGAATGGGTATCGACAAAAGCAATGTGCGCTTTGTGGTTCACTACAACTTGCCCAAGAACATTGAGAACTATTATCAGGAAATAGGGCGTGGTGGCCGCGACGGATTGCCTTGTGAAACTATTTTGTTTTACAACCTAGGAGACATTATTACCCTACGTCGTTTCGCAGAGGAAAGCGGACAGCGGAAAATCAACACAGAGAAGTTACAACGCATGCAGGAATATGCTGAGGCACAGGTTTGTCGCCGACGTATTCTGCTGAACTACTTTGGGGAAACAAGCGACAAGGGTTGTGGTAACTGTGATGTTTGCCACACTCCGCCCTCAACGTTCGACGGAACAGAACTTGTTCAAAAGGCTCTTTCTGCCATTCTCAGGACGGGCGAACAAGTAGGATTCACGCTAACTATCGACATTCTACATGGAAACTTTTCACCAGAAGTGGTGTCACGTGGTTATAACCGAATCAAGACCTTCGCTGCTGGCAGGGATGTGCCAGTGAGAGACTGGCACGATTATCTGCTTCAGATGTTGCAGATGGGATTTATCGAGATAGCCTACAACGAAGACAACCACCTGCACGTTACGCAACTTGGACAAGATGTTGTTCGTGGAAAAACACGTGTACGATTGGTTGTCATCAGCCGCGAAGATTTCAGTGTCAAGGGTCGGAGTAAGCAGATTTTAGAAGAACAAGTCTCAGTTGTGACCGCTAGCGTTCAGAGTAAGAAGATGGAATTGTTTGAAAGGCTGAAGGTGCTGAGAAAAAAGATAGCCGATGAAATAAATTATCCTGCATTCGTCATTATGTCTGACAAAACGCTCCATGCGCTGGCAACTGACATGCCAACAACGCTTGAAGCTTTTGGCAACACCTTTGGTATTGGTGAACATAAGCGTGACACCTATGGCAAACGATTTGTTGAAGTAATTAAACAATACGCATCAGAGGAAGCAGAACTTCCGTTCAAAGAAGTGGCCATCACTCCTGCCCCTCCAATTGAACCTAAAGAAGAGAGGAAGAAGAAGAAGAATCAGATTACAATACAAGGAATCACATACATAATAGATGAGGAAATTTGGGAATCAATAGAATGGCGCAAGGTGTTGAAGGAAATAACTGAGAAGGCTTTTTGGAACTATCAGGGCGCACTTTTAATTAACTTGGATGATTATATTGTTTCTGTCACAGAGCAGCGAGACCGAATTATCGCAACGCTCTGCCATCTTTTAAAAGAAGGTTATGGCATGAATGTTGACACTCAAACAGGCGTGGTGAGGGTCGCTCAAAAATTTGATTATGACAAAGACGGGCATGTGGTCACATTACCATCAGGCTCCTTCTTTGAGATTCTTTCTCGCTTCCGTTTGTTCGTACTCCAGAACAAGCGTTTTCCTTTTATGGATGGGGAACATGATGAGATTGCACTCAGAAAGTGGCATAGGGAAGTTGGGCATGGTTTGGTGGCGATTACAGATGAAGAAAAGATACTATTCGATAATCTGAGTACAGAGTTTGCCACCGTCCCCAGAAACAGAGGTCAATTAGAAGCGCTACAACAAAAAAAAGACGGGACTGTTGACCATGACGAAGAAAGAACCATAGAGATTAATCAGAAATTAGGTGAACATTCCACCTCAAAGAAGCAAAAGTCACTTCCGCATACCATACTTGCAACCCTTGATCTTGTCAAGCAAGGATATACTCTTGAAACAATTGCAATGAAACGCGAATTGTCAGCTTATACAATCTCTGAACATCTTTCGATTCTTATTATGCATGGTTTAGTAGATGTCTTAAATTTCGTAGACAGTTATACATACACTCAGATTTCTAACGTCATTAAAAATATGCCTATGAGCGCAACATCGAAAAAAATAAAGAGTCGGTGCCCTGAAGGAATTAAGCGAAATACCATTCGGATGGTGATGGCTGACGTAAAAAGAAGACAGCAAGATATAAATCAATAAAAAGAATAAAATCGTTGCACTTTTAACTTTAATACAATATGATATAACCTATAAGGGCAACATGATTTCTACTATTGTTAGTTTAGCCCCGCTTCTCAAAGAGTGGGGCTTTATTATTGCTTTTCCTTTGAAAAGCTTTCGTAATTCTTTATTCTATTGTATTTTGCAGACATGAATGAAGAGAATGGGGCTAATGGGATGAATGGGTATAATGGGGCAAGTGGGGTTAATGGGCAAATGCCCACTCAAACTACAAAGCCTACTAAGCCCAACAACCTCCAAAGATAACTTTTTTGCTCTTTCTTTTGTCATTTCATCACTTTTTCGTAACTTTGCGGACAAAAGAACGTTATTCCTGAATAAGATGAACGAGGATAAGAATTTCCTGCGGCA
>JAGCXU010000096.1 GCA_017961145.1 Bacteroidaceae bacterium
CTTTCACCTTGTTGGCACCGTGCTCGTAGTCGCGCCAAGTCGGTTCCAGCGTGTCGCAGAAGTAGGTACCAGTCCCCTCCCGTCCTCCCCGAGGGGAGGAGGAAGACTCGGAAGTCCCCTCTTGGGGGGATTTAGAGGGGGGCAGGTACAATCGCCCAATCGTATAGTCCTTGCGTTTGGCAATTCGTGTGAGTGTGAGTTCCATATTGATAGTTCCTTAATGTCACGATGTCACTTTGTCACTTGTCACGATTTTCGTCCAGCACTTGGTATCAACCTTCTCTATCCAGCCGTCACGATTCCATCGCGAAAGAATCTTGATAATCGAGTTTCGTGGAACAGACGAGGGCTTTAGGGCGGCCAAATCGTTGGCTGTAAAGGTAGGCGGAAGTTGGTCGAAGATGCTGTTGTTGACTCCGTAGCGCTGACATTCCTCGCTGGCTTCCACATATTGGCTCTGCAGTATTTTGCCGAAGACTTTGATTTGCTGGTTCAAGCAATATTCAGCCATCATTAGGGCAAACTCGATGGAGGCACTCGTCTCTTTCTCCTGGCCACTCAACAGATAGTGGATCACTCCCGAGCGGAAGCCGATGACGGCTGCACGACGGCGGTAGGTGTCCTTCACGTGGTCGATGTCCTTGGCGGCTTCGACGCGCTTCTGCTCCACCCATCCATCGATGGCTTTGCGCAGGCGAGGTGTGTCGAGGAAGCCAGAGAAGGAACGCAACTTTGTGACTGCCTTCTGAATCTTGGCTTCATCCTCTGCGGTACGATGTCCATAGCGAGGCATCTGAGCAAAGGCTGTGTCGGGCATTTCGGCAAGCAAGATACGTGACGAAAGACCATTCTCTATATTGTCGCCCTTGAAACACTTCCTAACGGCTCCATTCGTACCCAACACCGTCCAGTTATAAGCCACCTTTACCACGCCACTTTCTGCCTGGTCGCTGTTGTAATCCTGCCCCCATTCCGAATCGAGCGGATCGAAAGCAAGGCGGTAAATATCGTATTTTGACGACCATGAGCCAGCACCGTTGGTTTTGCGTAGCGTGTCAAGTTCCTCTCCGAAGGAGTAGAGTGTGTGTCCACAGGCGTTCTTCAGGCGTCGGAGGAGAGTTGAGCAGGAGACCGTGACTGGTACGACTCGGATGAGCGCCTTTGGGTCTTCGGGTGCCTTCTCGTTGGCCTTGCGCGACTTCTTGCGCTCCTTCCACTCGTCTTCACGCTTGCGAGCAATGGCATCTTCCTCGTCAAACTGACGTTTCCAGATGTTCACAGCGTGTTTGCAGACGGACTTACCCGAGGCTTGTTCTCCATAGATGATGGACATCATGCCCAGTTTCTGCATCTCGCCGTCGCAGTAGCGCACCGACACCCCGTCGGCGTAGGCAGCAGCCAGCGGCAACACCGCGCAGAGCACTGGCATCCGCATCGAGACGGGAACACCGACGAGGCTTTCCTTGAGGCCAATTGGCAAAGACCTCGTATTCACCTTAAAACTTGTCTCATTGACCACAGCTTCGGTATCACTTTCTTCGTTCTTCGTCCTCCATTCCTCACCGTCAATGATGCTTTGCATCATCTTACTGATGCCTTTAGGTGTCTCTTTGCAAGCGGAATCGACAATGCTCTGGAGTTCTGCGTCAGTAAGTCCGAGACGCGGCATAATCTGCATGAGCACCTCTTTCTTGTTATCGCAAATGGAGCGCAAGTTGACCGCAAGTTTGTGGAGCTTCACGTTCCTTTCGCCCTCTGCTGGCTCACCACCATTACGATTCCACCATTCCTTTACAATTTCACAGTATGGGATGTTGCGGAATTTCAGTTGAGGGTTCAGGGACAATGGTTTCGGTTTTTCTTCTTTTCCTGCTTGTGCCTGACAGGCGAAAAGTGCTTCTTTTACTTTTGGCATCTCGAACAGCCTTTCACTCACATACTTCGTGTGCTTTTCTGTCACCATGTAGATACAGCGGGAAACGTCCTTCACTGCAGCATCAGGTGTGAAGCCGGTTGCCTCCGCCATCAGTTTCTGAGCCTCTTCGGCAGTCATGCCATCGGGCAACTCCACAAGTACGTGCGTACCTCTTCTTACTGAGTCTTCAATGAGCAGGACCTCCAAAGGATTTTTTTCCTGCAAACGAGCCGCAATTTCCTCTGTATGTCCTTTTTCATCAAAGTCGAGCATCAGTCGCTTAAGAGGTTTAAGGGCATCGGCTGCTGCTCTGTGATTGCCCTTGAATTCTGCGCAATGCGGTGTCCAAACGGGCAAGCGGTGCTTCAACTGCTCGTCGCCATTCTCAATGCGAGCGCACATTTCTGCCAACCAAGGTTCGCGGCGCAACTTCTCCCAATCTTCGCGACTTGCGGGAAGGCAAGGGGCACCGTGCCCCTTGCCTATACATGTGAAATAATTCCCCTTGTTCATACCCAGCATGTGTTTTCTTTCAGTGAACGAACATAGTTGACAATCTCCTGCATCTGCCTTGTGAGTGCCTCGATGATGGCAAATCGTCCGATACCTAATGGCAATACGAATTTCACGATAAGGTGTTTGCGCGTACGCTTTACCTCGGCATTCTCTGTCAAGAAAAGATGCGTGTATCGGCTGCCACTGTCGGTGCGGTAGGCATGAAAGTGGCTGGTGCCGTCCTCCTCAATAGTCATGCGCCCTTTGGGTCGCCGTGTGCCACCCGTTGTCACCTGTTCATCGACCCACGAACAGGGGTAGATGTTCACGTCGCCGTTCATGTGGAATCGTGTTAGAGAATCCATTTTTATCTCGCCAGCAAGAATCTGCTGGGAATTGATAATCTTTTTAGACATGTTGTCAAAGTTTAGCGAGAGAAGTCGTAGAAGGGTGGCCACCTATCCGCTTTGGAATCTCGCGAGACTTCCTCGTCCTCACCTCGACATCCCACTGCCTTTTCAGCGGGCTTTTAAATGTTAAATAAATTATGCGATGTGTCTTTGGCCGTTTTTGACCTTTTGACGATGCAAAGGTACAGCAAAAAAAAAGGTGCATGAAACTTCGTCATGCACCTCTGTAGGTTTTTCTGTAGGTTCTGTAGGTTATTCTGTAGGTTTCGTCTCCGCAGCCCCTTGTTCAACGGCTTTTCGATAGGCATCCACCAAGCGCAGGACTCGCTCCTTGGCGCCCTGTCCCTGCCACTTCTCAACATGCAACTGCATATAGGGATTATTGCGGAAAGTGTTCGAGAGCAACCCCTCCGAGCAATGGAATTCGCGCTCAAAACGGCTCATATTGTTCGCGTAGCCATAGAGGTCGCGACACACACAAAAGATGACCGCCATCGAACTCTCGCCCCAGAAATATGCGCGAACCTTCTCTGCGCACTCTTGCAGTCGGGGGAGGTCCACCTCTTCCTTCTCCGCCTTCTCCGAGCCGTAGTAGTTCTCGGCAATGACCTGCCGGCCGTTGCCCCAATTGTTGAAAGTCGCGTTGCTCAAGTCCATATCGTGTTAAGGGAAAGATTATTGTTTCAGATTAGGTATTGTGAATATATTATCAGCCACATACTGCCCTCCGTCGCCATGCTGGTTGTAAGTCGGAGCATTGGCGGTACTTGTGGTAGTAGTTACATTGTTGTTGATTTGAACGACAGGCGTCATGTGATTGTCCGCAACAATATCCTTAGCCCTGGAAGATTTCCTTGAAGAGGCCAGCAGATTCTTCTCCTGCTCGCGGATATACCTGCGAAGCGCATCATTGCGTTTGAGCGCAGCAGAGAGGTGCGCAGCCTCCACCGCACACTTCTCATCCTCCGCAATCAGTCGGAGTTGCTCCTCATACACATATCTGGCCTCGTCGCTCATCACTTACTATAATGTCTGATGTCGTTTTTATTCCTTTCTCATTCCTTGTCGTTTCTTTGCTTCTCGCGTTTGCACAGGCGATATGCTTCACCACCCATCAGCGAGTCGAGCGATGTGGCGCGGGCAAAGTCGAAGATAACCGAGTGCGAGCGGTAGTCAATACCGAGCGTGTCGAACAACGTACGAGTGGCTAGATAGAAATAGTCGCCCGATTTCTTCACCTCGAACGAGTCCTCATCAATTTCCTGTAAACGAGCCAGATAGAGCACATCCTGCTCGTCGTCCCTTGCAAACTTCATCGGCACACCGGCATCCAGATGAAGAGCCTTAGCTGTCTCGTCCGTAAAACCCAGCCTTCCGCTGGCTTGTATCGTCGCTTTCAGCTTCACCTGGAACTTCTTTGCGCTCAAAATCTCAATCATAACGAAAAAGTATATTATATTTGATTAAATATTCAGTTGTAATACAAATAATCTGCAACAGACAGGAAATATGGCCTTTGTGATGTACTATGACCACAGCCGGCCATCGTCTCATCATGCAAACTATATGTTTACAGCGCAAAATTAGCACACTTTTTCATTCCTTGCAAATTATTTGCACAAAAATTTTAAGTTTTCTTTGTTTTTGATAAAAAATCCGCCACAAGATAGGGCGGAGTCAAGTTACCACAGTATTAACAATTCGATTTGATGTTTTAATTAACTGCTCAATGATATTTGAGCGATAACAAATAATCTCCTAACTTTGTAGGTATGTATTCGTCTAAATCTTCTTCGACAAGTTCCGTCGGAGAGCCACAGGGCACGCTCGTCAGGTTAACGAGCATGGTTTGCTACAAGCATGTAATTCACGTTAGCCTCGTCGAGAAGGGCAAAAATGTCTTTTAAATCCTTGGAGGTCATTTGGTGTATATCTAATTGAATAAACTTAGTCGCCACTACCTAATTTGATGTTGTTCTCACAAAAATTATAAAAGCTATAACTGTGAAATACGTGGGTGAATAAGATATATGCACTTGAAGAGAAATCATTGATGAATAACTCAAGGCAATCCTCCTTGTAATGACCATTGTCCACATTAACAGAATCCAGAAGTTCTGTTTCGGCCCTAGACAAATCAATCAATATATTTACTTCATCACTATTCATATCTTGACCAAAGACCATAATCAATTTATCAATACTTTGACTTAGATTTGCCAATCTGTCTTTAATGAAATTGAAGTACTTTTTATTGATTGCCGGACTTTTAAGCAATTGCTTTTTATCGTTGAAGTCCGTTATTTTTGCGCCTTCTACAAGATAATTATAGAGAAAGGTTTGACAGACTCTGTAATCAATTTTACTTCCCTCTGGTGCAAACGTGTGGTACAAGAAATCCAATTGAAACCAAATGAGATTTAATTGGAAATATATTTTATCTTTTGTTTTAACATCTTTCTTTGTCTCAGGGAAGAAAGAAATAAAGAGATATACAACGAATCCCGAAAAATATCCATACGAGATGTTCTCTAACCAGGTGAATACTTTAGAGCTTTCGAGGCAGGGAAAGCAGAATTTCAGGCATAAACTAATAATGGGTATTAAAATAGAAAAAGCAAAGACGACCCATGGCCACTTGTTCTCTTTAATTCTTTTCCACCTGTAATTGCATCTGATTTTCTTTTCTTTTTTGTCTTGCTCTTTTAATTGTTCTGAGAAAGAGACTTCTTTTCTTTTTGCTCCCATGACTTCTTTTATATCATTTTTACGCAATCGGTGGAGGTGATGGCGGATTTGTCCTTTACCTTGTTGGGCAAGCCTGGACCTTGCACGGATTCGCCCCTTTGCTCACGTTCGTAAAGGCGACCGTTTAAGTTCAAGAGATACTGCAGGATGTCTGTCTCCATGTTTACCCCATAGGCTTCGCGAACGGCTTTGTCGAGGCGCGCCTGTATTTCCGAGACGGGATTCTCTGGTGTGTCGTCCATGAAGCGATAGAGTTGGCGAAGGGTATAGTTGTATTTTTGCATCACCTCGTTACGCTTGTCACGGAGGGCCTTGGCTTGCTTTGCAACTTCCTCTATCTGCTTTACGGTTGGGTTCTGCGGCCAAGGGAAAGAGTCGAAGACACTATCAGAGGTATATCTAAATCTAGCAGTAAGTGTCGAGCACCTTGCTGTAAACCATTCCCAATGGACAGAGGATTGCAGAATGCCAAACGAATAGTCATCGTCGAGAGGGAAGGCTTGCAGGGCGTCGCCTGGGTTAATATCTTTGCTTACAAACTCGAAGATAGGACGCTTCGTCACGCGCGAACATACTATATATCTGTCTATGGTGTCGATAATGTCCATCAGTTCGTTGCGGGCATATGACAATGTCCACCAGCGATCAAAGAAGTTCTTGTGGTGGTGATTTAGTCGAGCAGTGGGGTTGACCCTTCTTAAATCTTCGTTCCTTTTTTCCTCTTTGTCTGCTTTTTCCTTGCGCACAGGATAGACATTTTTGCGAAGATGGTCGTACAGTTCCTTGTACGAGGTCACTTCGAACACGTCTTTTGCTTTGCGGAAGTCTATCACATAACGTTGGGGCTGCGAATTAATTTGGCCTAACAATTCATCGCCAATAAGGAATGGATGAACTACTTCGGCATTTTTCTTGTCGTTCAGGAAGTGTTTCGCCTGTTCTAAGGTTAGAAGGAAATGCGCATTACCCTGTGTTTGGCCTTGATAGCAGGCAGAAGAATCTTTATTGCATTTGAGCGTTTGAGCCTTCGTTACATCCGAGAGGCTGAGGGCCGAATTGATTTCGTCCATTTCGTAATGCTCGAAAGGCGAATCCTTGCTGTCGCCCACCTGAAAGGTCAGTACCTTTTTCCGCCGTTCCTCGCCTTTCTTCCAGGTCGCAATAGAAACATAGACAGCCGCATCGCCCGACCATACCTTTGTTGAAACAGAGTCGAGAAGCGTGCCTCCGTTCCCTACGATGTAGTCGAGGCCGCCCATTCGGGAATAGTTCTGACGGATTGTGTTTGTGCCTACGAGACCTGCATACTGGCCTTCCTTCATCAGTTCGTGTGCCTTGCGGAACCAATAGACGCAGAAGTCGGCACGGCCTGGAACGTCTGGGAACTTCTGCCGAACACGGTCTACGTAGGCGGCTCCCAGCTCCTCCACCATCTTGTTCTTCGACTGATAAGGCGGATTGCCTATCACGACATCAAACTCGGGCCAATCGGCAAACAAGGCATCTTCGCAGAGGATATTGTCATCCAGGTTGTCAAGAGGCAGGGTGCTGTCGAAGTCGTATGAACTTCCATAAGACGCAATTCGTTTTTGATAGCTTATCTCGCAGACTTCCTTTGCTATCATCATTGTCATCTTGGCTATTTCAACGGCCATTGGCTGAATATCAATACCAAAGAACTGTTTTGTGCTGATGACGGATGCAAAATTGAATGCAACCTTTTTCGAGAATTGTGCAACAGCCTTCTTCTTGTTGAAACTGGGGAACTCGAAAAGACGGTCGATAAGCAGACACTCCAATTCCTTCATCTCGCGATAAGCCACAAACAGGAAGTTGCCGCATCCGCAAGCAGGGTCGAGCACACGATACTCGCCCATCTGGCGACGCAAGTCAAACAGTTCCTCTATCGTTCTCGCATTTTCAATTTTCTGTTTCCAAGGACGGATAATGGTGGGCGTTATGACATGAAGCATATCCACTTCGCTTGTAAAATGTGCCCCGTATTTGTGGCGTTCGTTCGACCTCATTGTGCCCTCGAACAATGCACCGAAGATGGAGGGATTGATTTTTGTCCAGTCCTTGTCTGCCACCTCTTTCAGCACTTCAAGGCAATGACGGTCAAGATCCACAATGTCCACGTCTTTGAACAACCCTCCGTTGAAGTAACGGATATCCTTGAACCTGCCAGCCCTTGCAGGTTTGTCGCTTGCCATCTGGCGGAACAGACCGCTTATTTCGTCGTAAGGGTCACGGCTGCCGTCAAGGCAGTCTTGAAGAATTTGCGTGAAAAAGTTCTTGGGTAAAAGCTCAACATCTTCAGAGAAGAGAGCCAAGACACATTGCAGAATGAAGTGCTGGGCACGAGTAATGTCTTCCTTCTTTTCAATCGTCAAGTACTGATATAATTCGCCTATCAGGTTGGCGGCGTCCCTCGAAATACTTTCTGTATTGTTTTGGAAGGATGGTGTCTTACCCTCCAAAAAAGAGAGGCATGAGTATCGCTCTGGCAATTCCTCAAGGGAGACTTCATCAACTTTGTTGCACTCATCATAGATGATGAACTTGTCGAAATTGCAAAGCACAATGTAACGAGGCTTCCTGCATCCGGGGCCAATGTCTCTGGAAGGGACCAGATTCATCCAGTAGTCACGCGCCTGTGGAAAATGAGATTCAAGGTTTGCGACGTTTTTCTTTTTCATCTCTATGAGAACTCCATCGCGATTGACTGGACTCCACAAACAGTCAATGTATTTAGTCGAACTTGACTCGTCTTCCTGTACTTTTACCCTTGCCTCCAGACTTCCTCCAGCCTCGAAGACACCTTTTTGCCCAAAGGCACAAAAGAGACGGTCACAGAAAATCTGAGCCTGACCTTTCTCGTCACCCTTTAGATTGTTCCTTACGTACGAAACAAATTCTTCTATATCTTCCCTGTTCATCGTTGGAGAATATTATTCTTTCGTCTGCAAATATACAACTTTTCCCTGAGACTTGCAAAAGATTTACAAAAAATGATGACATCGTGACATCGTGACATCGTGACATTAAGGTGGTGCGAGGTATGCAATTTCTGTGTATAATTAAATATTATATAATATTATATATAATAAACCTATAGGATACAAGTGCTGTGTGTATGCGGTAAGTCCTTAATGTCACTTTGTCACTTTGTCATTGTCACGTTTTTGCAGCACCTACTATAAAATCGCTCAAAATGCTGCTGAAAATCGCTTGAAGGTTGCGAGTAAGCGAGTGAAGAGTGATGCTCGCATTGACTTTGCCGAGCGAGAGCAAGCTCGACGCAAAAATCGCTCAAATTGCTGCTGAAAATCGGCCAAAATCGATGCCCGAAATTTGGTAGTGTCGGAAAAATTTCGTACCTTTGTAGTGGATTTAGAACAGAGGTTCAAGGCATCGAAAACAGGGCCCGTTTCCGCTGCATGAACTGACGCTCAGGAATCCACCACAACGTGAAAGAAAGCAAAACGCGACGTGTTGAAAGTGGCCACGCAGCATGTTGAGTTTGCAGACGTCACACGGGATAACAAATGGAGTTGAGAGAAAATTAACCTTAAAAATCTAACCAAACTGCCCAAGCCCCTGCTTGCAGTTCCCTCCCACTCGGGGGAGGGTTAGGGAGAGGGGTCGTACATTATGATCAATTACAGTATCGCCATCCTTTCGTGCAAGCCTGGCACGAAGAAGACCGAACAAACCTATGCCACCAAGGCTTACGGAACCGCTCAGGTTCACGAAGTACTCGACCTCGACGACTTCTGCCGTCACATCGCCGACCACAACTCGCCTTTCTCCAAGGGCACCGTGAAGGGCATCCTGACCGACGCAGTCGCTTGTCTGCGTGAGCAACTCCTTGCCGGCAACAAGGTCAATCTGGGCGACCTCGGCGCTTTCAGTGTGGAACTCGCTTGCGAGGGCGCAGACACCACCGAGGAGTTCAACGCTCAGAAAATCAAGGCCGTGAATGTCCGCTGGGCTCCCGGTCCTGAGTTCAAGGATCTCCGCGCCGATGCCGAGTTCAACCTCGTACCCTCGCGCAAGGCACAGGCCGACGCCATCGAAGTAATTAGGAACGAGGAGACTATCCAGGGGCTTGAGTAAAGACCCACCCCCGTCCTCCGTCGCAAATGGGATTTGCTCCCCTTTGTGGGGCCGCAATGACATTCAGTCATTGCTCTAAAGACCCCAGTCGCCCCTCCCTGAAAGGAGGGGGGGAAGGGTGTGGACTCACTCTAAACTCTCCCCCCTCTCTCTCGGAGAGGGCTGGGGTGAGGCCCTAACCGCTAACCGCTAACCGCTAACCACTAAAAATGCCATGAAAAAAGAAACTTGGAAATTCATCATCCAGACGATAGTCGCGATTCTGACGGCTATCCTGACCACCTTGGGCGTCACCAGTTGCATGGGCGTCTGAACACCCCTCCATAAAGGGCGACTGGGGTCTTTAGAGGAGCCACTGAATGTGGCTCCGGCCCCACAAAGGGGAGCGACTTCCCAGTCGCAACGGAGGGCAAGGGAGGGGGTCTTCCATTACGGCCATTCTGACCACCTTGGGCGTCACAAGTTGCATGGGCTTAGGTCCAATCTAGAAAATTAAGCGAGCAAAAGAATAAAAGTAGGAAAATGCTTTGTTTTTTGCTCGCTTATTCGTAAATTTGCAGTGGAAAAGCATCAATTATGCCGCTTGAACTGCCAAAAAGAGTGCCCGTAGCACAACCGCTGCGAATTGCCATCCTCAACCTGATGCCAAAAAAGATTGAGGCAGAGGCCGATTATGCACGACTGCTCTCCGCTTCTCCACTGCCCCTCGAGGTGCATCTGATGAAGGTGAGGTCGCACGTCTGCAAAAACACGTCGGCCGAGCACATGCAGGCCTACTACCGCTTCTTCGACGAGATGCGCGAGGAACGCTTCGACGGCTTCATCATCACCGGAGCGCCTGTGGAACTGCTTGAATTCGAGCAGGTTGACTACTGGGACGAACTCTGCGACATCTTCGCGTGGGCTCGCACGCACGTGGCGAGTACATTATTCATCTGTTGGGCCGCTCAGGCGGGGCTCTACTACCACTACGGCGTCAGGAAATACCCCCTCGGGGAGAAGATGTTCGGCATCTTCCCACAAGTGCCGCTCCTGCCCGAACTGCCCATCTTCACAGGCTTCGACGACGTCTTCAACATGCCTCACAGCCGACACACGGAGGTCCGCGAGGAAGACATCCTCAAGGTTCCGGAACTGACACTCATCGCGAAGGGAGCGCTCAGCGGCGTCTCGATGGTAATGGCGCGCGGAGGGAAAGACATCTTCGTCACGGGCCACGCGGAATATGCGCCCATGAGGCTCGACACGGAGTACAGGCGCGATCTTGGAAAAGGATTGCCCATAAAAATGCCCTACAACTACTATCGGGAGGACGACCCGGAGAAGGGACCGCTCGTCACTTGGCGCGGACACGGAACGATGCTCTTCCAGAACTGGCTGAACCATTATGTCTATCAGGAAACGTCCTACGACATTGATGAGATACATTCTTGAACTCCTCTCGCCTGCTCGCAACCTCGAGTGCGGAATCGCAGCCGTAGATCATGGCGCAGATGCTGTCTACATCGGGGCTCCACGCTTCGGAGCAAGGGCTGCGGCAGGCAATTCCGTAGAGGACATCAGGCAACTTTGCGACTACGCACACAAGTTCGGCGTGAAGATTTACGTCACGCTCAACACCCTGCTCCACGAAGACGAACGCGAGCAAGCGCGGCTCCTCGCATGGGACCTCTATCACGCTGGAGCGGACGCACTCATCGTACAAGATATGAGCCTCACCCCAGCCCTCTCTCAAGGAGAGGGGGCTTCTCTCCCCCCTATTCCGCTCCACGCAAGCACGCAGATGGACAACCGGACGAAGGAGAAAGTCGAGTCGCTTAAAGCACTCGGATTCAATCAGATAGTCCTCGCCCGTGAACTTTCACTCGAAGAGATAAGGAGCATCCACGAAGCCGTTCCTGATGTCTGTCTCGAGGTCTTCGTTCATGGTGCACTCTGTGTCTCTTACAGCGGCAGATGCTATGCTTCGGAGTACTGCTTCGGCCGTTCCGCCAACCGAGGCGAGTGTGCACAGTTTTGCCGACTTCCCTTCTCGCTCGAGGATGCGAAAGGCAATACGCTCATCAAGGACAAATACCTGCTCTCGCTCAAGGATATGAACCGACTGGCGCACCTCGAGGAACTGATGGACGCAGGCGTGAGAAGCTTCAAAATCGAGGGAAGGCTGAAGGACGTGGAGTACGTGAAGAACGTGACCGCAAGCTATCGTCAGGCCCTCGACGCCATCATGAAGCGCCGTCCCGAGTTCGTCCGTTCTTCTTATGGCTCAAGCACTTACACCTTCCAGCCCGACCTCTCGCGCAGCTTCTCGCGAGGCAGCACCGACTACTTCCTCTTTGGCCGCACCGACGACCTTGCCTCGCCCGACACTCCGAAGAGCCGAGGCCGCGAGGTGGGCCGCGTGAAGGAGGTCAGGAAGGATTGCATAATCGTCTCATCTACAGAGCGTTTCAGCAACGGCGACGGACTTTGCTACTTCGACGAGGAAGGCCATCTGCAAGGCTTCCGCGTGAACAGAGCCGAAGGGAATCACCTCTACCCTGCAGACCCTCTCCAAACCTCTTCCTTTAGGGCGAGGCTTAAGAAGGGCACTCGTCTTTGGAGAAGTTTCGACAAGCAATGGGAAGACCAAATGAGCGGCAAGACGGCTGAACGGCGAATCGCGGCCCGCTTCCTGCTCGAAGAGACAGAGCAAGGCTTCCGCCTCACTTTTTCTGCCGAGAATGGCACGGAAAGGAGCGAGGAATTCGCCCTCGAACACCAACCGGCACGAACCGACCAGACGGCCTCCATCAAGGACGTTCTCAGCAAACTCGGCGACACTCCCTACGCCTGCCAAGAGGTGGAAATACGTTTCTCCCAACCTTGGTTCATCCCAAGAAGCACGCTGGCCGAGTGGAGAAGAGAAGTGACCCACACCAAACCTCAAGAGGAAACCCCCACCAAACCTCCCCGAGGGGAGGCTTTCTTATTCTCCCCCTCGGGCAATTGCCCGTTGGTAGCGGAGCAATTGGGGAGGGGTCTCCCCTCGAAGGAGACAGAGGGGGGCTATCCTCTCATGTCCTGCCGCTTCTGCCTTCGCCATGCTTGGGGAAAATGCAAGATGGAAAATGGGATAATAAGAAATGAAGAAAATAAGATAATAAGAAATGGAGAGAATGGGATAATAAGAAATGGAGAAAATGGGATAATAAGAAATGAAGAGAATGGGATAATAAGAAATGGAGAGAATGGGATAATAAGAAATGAAGAGAATGGGATAATAAGAAATGGAGGAAACGAGGAATGGAAAGAGCCGCTCTATCTCGTATTGGGAGACGGACGTCGGTTCCGGCTGGAGTTCGACTGCAAGAAGTGCGAAATGAGCCTCTTTAGTTCGTAGTTTACAGTTATGAAGGGCAGATGGTTTATAGTGATGGCGATGCTCCTCTCCTCTTGTTACTATCAGGAGGAGGATGCCACGCTCTACGAGGTTGGGGACAACTTCGAACTTTGCGTGGACAGCCTGCATCTGCAAAGTAGTCAGCCCCTCCACAATATGCCTATCGATACGGCTTGCGAGCAAATCTGCGTTCGTTATGGCGACCCTCTTGTGGTGGCCGAAACACTCGTCATTCCGGAAGATTCCGTAGATAGCGTTTGGGTTAAGTTGGCGCGCGACCAGTTCACGATGGGATGGACGCACCAACGCATCTTTCAGGAAAGTGTGGTTCCCGACGACCCCATTTCGCAGTTCATTCATCTTTTCAGCATCCGCCATCTTGGTGTCTTCCTGATTGTTTTCGCCATTTCCCTGATAGTGCTGCTTTGGCAAGTGTTCGGCAAGAGGAAGCCTCACGTCTTCTTCCTGCGCGACATTCTCTCGCCCTACCCCACCTATCTGCTCATCACGCTTGCCGCCTCAGCCCTTCTCTATGCCGGAATCCAGCATTATGTGCCCGAAACTTGGGTGCTCTACTACTATCATCCCACGCTCAATCCCTTCGGCCTTCCCCTCATCCTGAGCCTCTTCCTGTGCTCCGTTTGGGTGCTTTTGGTGCTGACTCTGGCTACGATAGAGGAGGTTTTCCGCCTCCTTCCCACAGGCGAAGCCCTTCTCTACCTGCTTTCCCTGCTGGGGTGCTGCATTCTCTGCTATCTGCTCTTCACTTTGGCCGCGCTGAGTCCTGGAATCAGTTACATTCTCTTCGCACTCTTCATTCTCGTACTTCTCCTGCGATATTTCCGCCACTCCAGACCTCGTTTTCTCTGCGGCTCATGCGGAAAAAGGCTAAAAGAACTGGGAAAGTGCCCTTATTGCGGAGCAGAAAACAGATAAATTCCTGCGTTTTCCTGCAAAATCCTTTGCTTTATGTCAAAAAAGTACTAACTTTGTGCCAAAAAGTTAGTAAAACAAACAGATATGAAGCTCAATCGTTCCCTCATCATTTTTGCATTATTAGCAGTATTCAACCTCGTCCAAGCCTTCGAGACAGGGCAAACCATCCGTCTCGTGAATGGCGGAAAGTCTATCTTTGTGGAGAACTCTTCGCTCGACCAGAATGCGAACGCCGTGTTGTGGACCGAGACGAACGTGAATGCGCAAAGGTGGACTATCGAGGAGAGAACCAACGGAACCTTCCTCCTGCAGAACGACTACACCAACCTCTACCTGGGCGGACTCACATCGGGCACCGGAGGCAACATCGGCTTGCTCAATAAAAGTACTGCCAACTCGAGAGGCTCATGGGAATTCGTCCCCATAGAAGGAGCCACAAACCAGTACTACATCTTCCAAGGCACATCACAAAAGTACGCTCTCGCAGCCACAACAAGCGAAGTGACAGACGGCACCAAACTCTCCATCATCAACCCCGCAAACATCACAGACCTCGACTCTGCACGCATCACATGGACAGTAGAAGTCGTGGAGCCGATGGAAAAAGCCTTCACGAAAGACAAGCGCGACGACATGATGAACAAATGGAAAGCACGCGCATACAAGAGAGCAAGCACGGGATGGGTTATCGGAAACGGCGGCTGGTGGGGAGACGCAGAGATGTTCGAGATTGTCCTCGACGCCCTCGAAACGACGGGCGACCAGCAATACGCCACCATGTTCGACAACCTCTACACCAACTTCCTCGCCCGCAACGGAAGCACCTGGTATCAGAAGGGAGTAAGCGGCTACAACGAGTATAACGACGATATCGCCTGGATGTGCATAGCCTGCGTCAGAGCCTATCTGCTTACGGGACAAACGAAGTACAGAACCACCGCCAAGACAAACTTCGACGGCATGTTCAGACGAGCCGACTGCTACGGGAACGACCTCCTGCAATGGAAGCACAATAGCGGTCAAGGCACGAACTCGTGCATCAACGGTCCCGCAGCCGTTTGTGCATGCTATCTCGCTATCGCTCAGGCAGATACATCCTACTACCAGAAGGCTCGCAAGACCTATATGGCCGAACGAGGGAAACTCTTCGAGATGTCGAACGGAAAACCGACTGGCAAGATTTGGGATTCCTACGACCAAGCTTCGGGCAACTACAACTATTGGGCCTCAACCTACAATCAGGGCACAAACCTCGGAGCAGCCATCATGCTCTACAACCACTACGGAGAGAAGATGTTCAAGGACGACGCAGATGCCATCATCAAATGGTCGGAAGCAAATATGGCCAACTCGAAAGGACTCATTCACGTCTGCCAGACAGTTCGAGGAGACCTCACAGGCTTCAAGGGGATAATGCTGCGATACCTCCGCATGTATGCCGAGAGTTTCAACGCGCCTTCGCACTATGCGTGGATAGAGAAGAATGCCTATCACGCGTGGAACAATCGCAACTCTGCCGGCATAACTTCGTCGGCGTGGCTAACCAAATCGGAGGAGAACTTCAAGCACAAGGAGGGAGATGAATATAAAGACTTCGGGCACGATGGCAACATGACCTGCGTTTCGGCAGCATTCAACTGCCACCTCGGAGCAGTCGACTATCACGACGCCTATGCCAAGAACGAGGCTGAGGACTTCAACTTCGTGCAGAATGCCCCAGTCGTTTACGAAGGGAACGAGGATGAAGACGAAGGAGGAATGGTCGGACCGATGAAGACCAAACACTACATCGGTTATCGCAAAGTTGACTTTGGCGACAAACCTGCCTCACATATCGAACTCCGGACAAAGATAAGTCTGGGCACAACAAGCATAAACGTTTACCTCGACCGTCCCGACTCGAAAGGCATTCTGCTCTGCACCATCAAGGGAAGCGACCTGTCTGCCATCAAGACTTGGGACACAATCACCCAGATGATAAACCAACCCGTGACAGGCGTCCACAATGTCTATTTCGTCTCGAACGGAACGGGACAGACAAACCTCAACTGGTGGCAATTCCACAGCCTCAATACCGTCTATGCCGACCTGACTAACGGAAACGGAACCCTCACCACATCCTTCGCCGAAGAAGACAAGACTCCCATGACCGATGGCGACATCACAACGGCTCTGACCGCCTCTATCGAAGCAGGAGCAGAAACCTGGATTCAGTACCAAACCGCTTCTCCCATGCGCATTTATGCTTATCAGTTCTTCTCGGGAAACGACAAGAACGGCGACCCGAAAGGCTGGGAGCTGCAAGGTTCCGACGATGGTGAGAATTGGGACTCGATTCATGCCGTCACGGATACAGTCTTCAGCGTTCGGGGAGAATGTTATCGTGCGGAAGTAGAAACTTCGAAGGACTACTCCTACTATCGCCTTCTCTTTGATATGGGCGAAAGCCAGACTAAGGTTTCCGTTTCAGAATGGCAATTGCTCGGTCACTTTATCGCCGAGAATGACCTTACTGCCGACGGAGGAAACATTTCGGAAGGAAGCGAGGCACTCGTCGACCACGTCGGCACAACTCTTTTCGAGACACCCATAACTGCCGTCTATCAGCCAACAGGCAACTATCTGCTCACGGCTTACAGCATTACCGCCGAAGCGAAAGAACAGGCTCCTGCCTCTTGGAAACTCGAGGGCTCGACGAATGGCACATCCTGGAAGATTATCGACCAGCAGAGCGATATCACCTTCCCGTATGATAACTACACGCACATTTGCCGCGTAAGTCCGGGAACTCCCTACCTCTATTACCGACTGATCATAAACGACGAGGGAGCTAAACTCAACCAGTTGCAGCTCTTCGGCAAGCTCGACTTCGGAACTTACTATCCCGACGTCACCACAATCGCCACAATCATCAGTACCGACGGAAGTGATGCCTTGCCGCTCTTCGACAAAAACGGCACCACTTTTGCAAGCCTAAGCGACATCAATGCAAACTGGGAGTTCGACACTTCCCTTCCCGTAAAGGTCATCGGATACTCGATTGTAAGCGCAGACAATGCCGAACTCGACCCTGAAAGCATCACACTGTACGGAATAGACGAGAACGGAATCGAGACGCAAATCTTCACGAAAGCGCTCAATTTCCCTGCTCGAGGTTCACGCCTCACGTACACCACCTCCTCCAGCAAACTCTTCAAGCGCTTCAGGATGAAAGTCGCAGGCACAAACATCCAGCTTGCCGACTTCGAGCTTTACGGAACAGTCATTGCCGAGAATGACGATCCGAACCTCCTGATTCCGACTTCCGTCTCTACGACTGCCGAAGGACTTTCTGCTACGGAACAAATCGCGAGAATCTACGACTTCAACCGCTCGACAAACTATCGCGCTAACTTCTCCAATCCCGTAAGCATCACCTACAACTACGCAGACTCCGTAAACATTAGTGCCTACAGTATAACCGCAAGCAAGAACGAGCCCACTCGCGACCCTGCAAGCTGGATTCTCGAGGGCTCAAACGACGGAGCAACATGGACTTTGCTCGACTCTCGCGATGGCCAGACCTTCTCCAATCGCTATGCCACACAGTTCTATCTCGTCGAAAGTTCAGCCGCTTATGCGAACTATCGCCTGACCGTGAACGCCTTGAACGGAGGAAATCAGATTCAGATAGGCGAATTCCAGCTCCTTTCAATTGAACCGATTGACCCGACTGGAATCGCGACCATAAACGTCAAGCCCAAAGCCGACGAGCGAATCTACAATCTCGCAGGCCAACGCCTCAGCAGAATTCAAAAGGGCATAAATATCGTGAACGGCAAAAAGGTACTCTATTAGTCCGAAATGAAGAAGCATCTGTTCCTCATTCTACTGGTTCTGCTGGCATCATGCTCGAAGCGTGAGCCCCAAGCAAGCGTGGATGCTTTGCCCGAGATATACCCCGACTATGTCGGAGTGACGGTCCCCGCGAACATTTGCCCCCTGAATTTCTCTGTGCCCGATGCAGAGCACATTCAAGTCGACCTGTGGAATGACAGGAAAGATCACGTGGTTAAATCCGGAACGTCACACGTTAAGTTTGCAAACGACACGTGGCACGATTTGCTTTTAGGCACGTCACGTTTGACAATTACCTTAAGTGTCTGGAATAAAGAGCATCCCGAAGGCGTCACCTACAAGTCCTTTCCCATCCATGTTGCTCAGGACGAGATTGACCCCTGGATAGCCTACAGACTTCTTCCGCCAGGCTATGAGAGTTGGAACAAAATGGGAATCTACCAGCGAAACCTGACCAACTTCGACGTCGAGCCTATCATAGAGAACTCGCAAAACAATAATGGATGCGTGAATTGCCACTCCTTTGCCAACTACAATCCGCAGGATTTCACCTTCCACGCAAGGGGAAAGAACGGCGGAACCATCGTGATGAAGGACGGCAAGATGAAGAAGGTCGACATCAAGGCGATGAGCAAAGGAAGGCACGGCTCGTACAACATCTGGCACCCTTCAAGGAAATACATTGCCTTCTCCAGCAACTCCACCCATCAGAGCTTTTATGGGCAAAGCAAGAACAAGATTGAGGTCTACGATTTGTGGTCGGATCTCATCGTCTATGACATAGATAATGAGACAGTCCTGCAAGACGAAAGGTTCACGGACAGCCTGAATCTCGAGATGTTCCCCTCCTTCTCCCCCGACGGAAAATGGCTCTACTTCAGTACCGCAAAACCCGTAAAAATGCCGATGGAAACAGACAAACTGCGGTATAGCATAGTTCGCGTTCCCTTCGACGAAAGGACTGGAGGACTGGGAGACCTCGATACCGTCTATAGTGCTCACAGTCAGGGAGGTACAGCCATGATGCCAAGACTCACTCCTGACGGCCGATACATGCTCTTCTCGCTTGGCGAATGTGGAGGTTACAACCTCTACCACATGGAATCCGACCTGAAGATGCTCGACTTGCAAACAGGCGAAATGGTGCCCACAGACATCCTGAACAGTCCTCGAGCCGAGAGTTTCCACGCCTGGAGCAGTAATGGGAAATGGATGATATACGTCACCAAGAGGTTCGACGGACGCTACACCAGACTTATGCTCGCATATTGGGACGGAAAGAAGTTCCACAAACCCTTCCTCCTGCCACAAGAGAATCCGGAAGACAACATCCAGCTCCTGATGGCTTACAACGTACCGGAATTCATCAAGGCTCCCGTCGTCGTATCGAAAGACGAGTTGGCCAAGTTCTTTACAAAGGAATAATGAAAAAGCATAACATTATATCTTATACATATTATTATGTTCTTGTGGTATTGATGTTGTTCTTTGCCATCTATACCGCCACAAAGTTTCCCTACACCTATATAACGATGGAGGGCGACGACTTCTGGGCGCTGACCAGGGGATACTGGCAAATGAAGCTGGCTATGCTTCCTGCCTTCTCCAATTGGCTTTCCGACTTCTTGAAGCAATTCTACTTCTCTCCTTACTTAGCGGCAGCTGTCCAGACATCTGTTCTCGGACTGACAGGCCTGCTGGCTTACTTAGTCTTAAGGCTTACCTTCAAAGAGAAAAGGCTCCTGCACTGGTTAGGACTTCTGCCCCCCATCCTGCTTGGATACTATTGCACTTTCGACCTCTCGTTCCAGCTTCAATGGCTCTTCTTCTTTGCCTTCTTACTGATTTATCGGCTCATTCCCAACCTGAAGGCGCAACTCTTCTGGAGCATCCTCTCTGTCGCGATAGGTTTCTTCCTGATGCGGACTCCCATCCTCTTCCTGCTCTTGTTGTCTTACGCTTTGATGACGTTCAAGAGCCACAATTGGAAGAAAAGTCTTTACTTGATACTGCCTCTGTCCGTGCTGATTCCGATGCCTCTCGTCTATAGTCAGCAGGTTGCATTCATACCTTTCGAAGAGCGCTATATGGCTTGGGGCGGACGTTTCGAACCCCTGACGAGCAGCTACAATCAGCAGGGAGAATACGTGAAGAAACTGGTTTGCCTGTCGAGCGAGGGAAAATGGGAAGAATTGATATACAAGGCTCGTGCGAAGAACGAAGCAAGACGAGGAAATGGAGTGGCACTTCGATATGCTTTGTTGGCAGAAAGCGCTCTCGGAACTCTGCCGGAAAACCTTTTCGACTATCCGATTAGCGACGAGAATCTGTTCCTCTTCCCCCACCAGGACAGTTCCATCGCCCACCAGTTCAACTGGCTGTTCTACTTGAACTTAGGCGTTTATGACGAAGTCTTCCATCAGGCAGAAGAATATGGATTGCGTCAGCCTAATGGAGTCTGCTTCTCCAGTCTCAGGCAAATGGTGGATTCCAGCATCGAGGAAGGCGATTGGGAAATTGCCGAGAAGTACCTGCAGATACTTTCAAAGTCGTCTCGACACAAAGGATTCGTGAGGGATTCAAGGGCCAGAATCCAAAACTCAAAGAAGCAAAAGTCGAAAGACATCCCGCTTCGGGCCGACAATTTTGTGGGCGGATATTCTTTGCCAGTAGAGATGCTTAGGCTTACTCGCTATTATGGTGACGCCTCTCGACAGAAGAAGATGACCGATTATGCCATCTGTTCGTACATATTAAGAGGCGACAGAAACAGCTTCAGAATAGCCGTCCAGGCATTTGACATCTATAAGGACAAACCGCTTCCAAGGGCTTATCAGCTGTTTATGGACATGTAGAAGCGCGCCACGAAAGCCCTTCCCTCGGCAAGGGGGAAGCCATGTTCCGAAATGCAACTCAGTTAAATTGTAATCATAACGTGCCACGATTGCAAACGTATAGTGTTACGATTGCAATTTACTAGTGTGACGTTTGCAAACTACACTGGAGTAATTGTCGCCTTAGGAATTGTGCTCTAATACGTTTGCTCGGAAAAAATAATCAATTTACCTGTTTTTTTTGCCCGCTTTTTCGTAGTCTTCAATTATTCTTCGTAAATTTGTGCCATAAACTTACTAAAACTTAAGAATTATGTTGACAGAAGACAAACGTTTGTATGTGGCACACGGCCAGAATGGACCGATATGCCTTTGTGGCAAGATGGCAAACCGACACGGACTTATTGCAGGCGCTACGGGTACGGGCAAAACAGTCACCCTGCAAGTGCTGGCCGAGACATTCTCTCAGGCAGGCGTGCCCTGCTTCATGGCCGACATGAAAGGCGACCTCTCGGGCATCTCGCAGACAGGTCAGATGTCTGGCTTCATCGAGAAACGATGTGCTGAGTTCGGTATCGAAAACCCGCAATTCCACGGAGCACCAGTTTGCTTCTACGACGTCTTTGGCGAGCAAGGACATCCGATGCGCACTACCATCTCGAACATGGGCCCGGACCTCATGTCGCGACTCATGGAGCTGAACGAGGTGCAGGCTGGCGTGATGACCATTCTCTTCAAGGTGGCTGACGAACGCGGCTTGCTCCTGCTCGACCTGAAGGACTTGCGCTCGATGCTGACCTACATCGCAGATAACGCAAACAAACTGACAAAAACCTATGGAAATGTCTCAACTGCAAGCGTCGGAGCCATTCAGCGCGCTCTTCTCGCTCTCGAGAATCAAGGTGCCGACAAGTTCTTCGGCGAGCCGTCGTTCGACATCATGGACCTCCTTCAAGTGAGTGCCGACGGAAAAGGCATGATGAATGTGCTCGCAGCCGACAAGCTGATGCACCAGCCCAAGCTCTACTCCACCTTCCTGCTTTGGCTTCTCTCCGACCTTTACACACGCTTGCCCGAAGTGGGCGACCAAGATTTGCCGCGACTGGTCTTCTTCTTCGACGAGGCTCACACACTCTTCACAGACACTCCAAAGAGTCTGGTGGACAAGATTGAACAGGTGGTACGACTCATCCGAAGCAAGGGCGTCGGCGTCTATTTCGTGACGCAAAATCCCACAGACATACCCGATTCTGTCCTCGCTCAGCTGGGCAACAGAGTCCAACACGCTCTTCGCGCCTTCACGCCTAAAGAACAGAAAAACGTGAAAGCCGCTGCCGAAACTTTCCGCGCAAACCCCGACTTCAAGACAGAAGACGCCATCATGGAACTCGGAACGGGCGAAGCGCTCGTCTCTTTCCTCGATGAAAAAGGTACGCCAAACATGGTGGAACGGGCAAAGATTCTCTTCCCCCTCAGCCAAATCGGCGCAATCACAGAATCACAACGCGACACAATCATCAAGACCTCACGCATCTTTGGCCGTTACGACACGATGATCGACCGCGAAAGTGCCTTCGAAGTCTTACTTGCAGAAAGCGAAAAGGAAGAGGCTGCAAGAGCTCAGGAACGCGAGATGGCAGAGCAGGAAAAACAAGCGGAAAAGGAAGAAAAAGAATCTGCCAAGAAGAGCAAGAAGAAAGGTTTCTTCTCGAAAATCGTGTCGGCAGTCATTACAAGTGTTACTGCAGCACTCGGCACCTATGTCGCTAATACTGTGACAGGTAAGAAGAGCCGCTCGAAGGAAAGTCTCGGCAAGAAGATCACAAAGAGCACAGTCAGCACAGCCACCAGAACTGCCACACGCGAACTGGGTCGCAGCATCCTCGGAAACCTGATAAAATAACCTCTCACGTCACTCATGAAAAAGCTAGTGAAGCCCGGAACTGACGGCAAAAAATATGTACCATACGAAAAGCGGACCGGCAACGAGTCGGTCGTATATTTCACGCGCGAACTCTCGGCAGAAGGACTCATCAAAGCTTATGAGCAGGTTTGCGAACAGATTCAAGGCCGAATTGCTGTAAAGCTTCACACGGGCGAACAGAACGGGCCAAACATCATCCCGAGGGAATGGGTGAAAGCCTTGATGAAGAAAGACCTGAAAGGAGCCAGCATCATCGAGACAAACACCTATTACGAAGGCGACCGCGACACAACAGAAAAGCATCGGAAGACGCTGAAAGTGAACGGGTGGACCTTCTGTCCCGTCGATATTCTCGACGAACAGGAGGCCACTACTCTACCCATCAAGGGCGGCAAGTGGTTCAAAAAGATGTATGTCGGCAAGAATCTGCTGAACTACGACTCGATGGTGGCTCTGACACACTTCAAGGGACACACGAATGGCGGCTTCGGCGGGTCGAACAAAAACATTGGCATCGGTTGTGCCGACGGACGCATCGGAAAGAAGATGATTCACACCATCGAGGGTTCCGACGATCAATGGTCTATCATAGAAGAAGAGTTCATGGAGCGCATGACGGAATCCACGAAAGCCACCATCAATTTCTTTGGAAATCGCGTCACCTATGTTAACGTGATGCGCAACATGTCCGTTTCGTGCGACTGCGAAGGCTTGTTGGCAGAACCAGTCGTGACTCCTGATGTGGGAATCCTCTCATCCACGGATATTCTCGCCATCGATCAAGCTTGCGTGGACATTATCTACGCCATGACGGCCGAAGAGCATCACGACATGGTGGAACGCATCGAGACGCGTCACGGCCTCCGTCAACTCTCCTATATGAAGGAACTTGGCATGGGCAACAACCGCTACGTTCTTATCGACCTGGACAATGGCGGCAAACGCATCACGGCAAAAGATGCCGCAAAGGGATTGAAGCCATTCGGCGTGAAATACAAATCGATTCGTCGCACAACATAACCAGTTTGAAAGTCATGAAGTTTCTGGGGAATATCATTTGGGTTGTCTTTGGCGGATTGGGAATTGCGTTGGAGTATCTGGTGGGAGCCGTAGGTCTGATGATAACCATTATTGGCATACCTTTCGGACTGCAATGCCTGAAATTGGGTTTGCTTGCTTTGTGGCCGTTCGGCTCAATAGTGAGAGAAAAACAACCTCAACATGGTTGTCTAAACCTCTTTATGAACGTGCTGTGGTTCTTCATTGGCGGCATTTGGATTTGGCTCAGCCACATGATCTTCGGCATCATTTTCTGCATCACAATCATTGGCATTCCCTTCGGCAAGATGCATTTCCGACTGGCAAGACTGGCCCTTTCGCCCTTCGGCAAAGAGGTCATTTAGAGCAATCAGACAACTTGAAATCAGAACAGATGCAGGCCGCCGCTTTTCTTAGAGAAGTAGCGGTCCATTTGTTTAATGAGACCACTCTTACAGAAGACGACAACTCGATCGCCTGGTTGCAACTGGGTGTTACCATAGATCAACGCTCCTTGGTCCTCGCCACGAACGTAACCGCCAAGCGTCACGCCCGAGGGTAAACGCAATTCGCTGACGGGTTTCTGACAAGCGAGGCTGCCTTCTTGCGCAACAATCTCAGCAACATCGGCACTTGCGATGGTGAGACACTTCACGTTATGTGCGTCAGTATCGAGCATCATCTGATAGATGCGACCTGCAGCTATCATTTTCTTATTGATAATGGTACCGATATCGAGTTTCTCGGCCATCGATACGTAATCCATATTGTCGACCAAAGCAACGGTCTTGCGAACGCCCATACGTTTTGCGGCAAGGCAAGCAAGAATGTTTGTTTCTGTTTCAGGTGTCAAGGCACAGAAAGCGTGCATGTCGGAAAGACCTTCGTCGAGAAGAAGTTTGGTGTCGCGTCCATCGCCTTGAATGATGCGGATATCGCTATCTTCGAGAATCTCGTTCAGACGACGGCAGCGCTCTTCGTTTTGCTCAATAATCTTGATATTGTAGAAGTCAGGCTTACCCTCTGCCACATGAACGGATGTACGACCGCCACCCATAATCATCACGTTTCGCACATCGGCATAATCCTCTTTGCCTACAATCTCGCGAATGTATCCAATGTGGCGCTTGGTCGTCATGAAATAAGCGATGTCGCCATTTCGAAGTTCGTCGTTACCTGTCGGGATAATAGTGTCGTCGCCTCGCTTGATGACAACAATACGGTAAGGCGTCTGGGCATCACAAAGGTCACGAAGAGCAACTCCCGTGATGCGAGCCTTCTCACGCAGTTTGATGCCAAGCATGACAAGCGCACCGCCTGCCACCTCCCAATACTGACGCACCCAAGAACGCTTTATGCCATCGAGAATCTCCCTTGCAGCAAGGCCTTCAGGATAGATGATAGAATCAACACCCATTTGCTGGAAGAGGTCGCGATACTGAGGCATCGTGTATTCTGCAGTATCGACTCGGGCAATCGTCTTACGGGCTCCAAGCGTATGAGCAAGCATACAACAAGTAATGTTGCGCGTCTCTTCAGGAGTTACGGCGATAAAGAGGTCACATTGATGTACACCACCTTCGCGAAGACCACTTATGGAGGTAGGTGAAACGTTGAGCGTCATCAAGTCGAGGTCGCCCGAATTGAGCAGACGAGTGGTTTTTTCAGGATTCTCATCGATAAGGATAATGTCCTGATCTTCTCTTGAAAGAAGTGCCGCAAGATGCGAACCGACGGCACCTGCTCCTGCAATGACGATTTTCATGAGATTGCTTTCTTTATGGCCTCCGCATCAAGCCCTACAAGATGGTAGAGCTCATCGGGAGTACCGTGTTCAACGAAATGGTCGGGCAAACCAAGACGAACGACATGCGGATGCAAGTCATGATCTGCCATATATTCGATAACTGCGGAACCCAATCCGCCTTGAACGACACCGTCTTCTACGGTTACGATTCGATGGAACGTTGTGCCAACTTCCTGTAGAATTTCCTCATCAACAGGTTTCAGGAAACGCATGTCATAATGAGCAACAGACTTCCCTGCCTCCTTCAATTCGTCAACCACCTTAGCTACCACATTTCCTATAGGACCAAGACTCAGAACAGCCACATCGTTTCCTTCGGAGAGCTTGCGTCCCTTTCCAATCGGGATTTCCTCGAAGGAACAACGCCAATCTGTCAGCACACCTCTGCCTCTTGGATAACGAATGACGAAAGGTCCTTTATCTGGAAGTTGAGCTGTGTACATCAATCGACGCAATTCGTGTTCGTTCATCGGCGAACTTATCGTCAGGTTGGGAATGGGACGCAAGGCTGCAAGGTCGAAAGCACCATGATGAGTGGCGCCGTCCTGTCCGACAAGTCCTGCCCTATCAAAGCAAAAGACGACATGCAAACGGCAAAGAGCGACATCGTGAATAATGTTGTCGAAAGCGCGTTGAGCAAAGGAAGAATAGATGTTGCAGAAAGGTATCAGCCCTTCTTTCGCCAGACCTCCTGCAAAGGTGACGGCATGACCTTCAGCAATTCCAACGTCGAAAGTTCGTTTGGGCATTTCCTTCATCATGATGTTAAGGCTGCAACCCGTTGCCATAGCAGGGGTAATACCGACAATCTTCTCGTTAAGTTTCGCAAGTTCAAGTAAGGTTTCGCCAAATACATCCTGATATCTTGGAGGCAAACCCTCTGTATTGTCCTTGAGGCGTTCGCCCGTTTCTGGGTCGTACTTGCCTGGAGCATGAAAGACTGTCGGATTCTTCTCGGCAGGTTTGAATCCCTTGCCCTTGATGGTGTGCAGGTGCAAAAGCTTCGGGCCTTTCATATCCTTGATCTGCCGAAGGGTATTGACCAGTTCGATGACGTCGTGACCATCGATAGGTCCGAAATAGCGGATGTTGAAACCCTCGAAAATGTTCTGCTGATTGTTGAGCAAAGCCTTCAGGGAGTTATTGAAGCGGAGAATCTTCTGTCGTCTCTTCTCGCTCAGAACACCCAGACGAACAAGCCCGTTCGATAGTCGGAAACGCACATTATTGTAAAGGCTCGATGTGTGCAGATGATGCAGGTATTGCTTCATGCCACCCACACTCCTGTCGATACTCATATTGTTGTCGTTCAGGATGATGAGCAGGTCATTTGGCGTACTGCTGGCATTATTGACGCCTTCGAATGCAAGCCCGCCACTCATACTTCCATCGCCAATCACAGCAACTACTTTTCGCTCAACTTCACCTTGCTGAGCGGCAACTGCCATTCCCAAAGCAGCGGAAATGCTGTTCGAAGCGTGACCGCAAGCAAAGGCATCATATTCGCTCTCATCAGGAGATGGGAAAGGACGAAGGCCTCCAAAATGCCGATAAGTGTGGAAGGCTTCATGTCGGCCCGTCAGAATCTTGTGACCCGCTGCCTGATGTCCGACATCCCAAACGATACGATCGTTGGGAGTATTGAAAACGTAGTGCAAGGCAACTGTCAGTTCTACTACACCAAGTGAACTTGCGAAATGACCGGGATTGCAAGCCATCTCCCGAATAATCTCTTGCCGGAGTTCATTACAAACCTGAGGCAAGGCTTCGACAGGCAGAGCTCGAAGGTCACACGGGAACTTTATATTTGGAAGAAGCTCTTGAGGCTCTTTTTTCACGATTTAATATATTTTTCGGGGCAAAGATACGCTTTTTTGCGGAGTTTTATGTAATTTTGTGCAACAAAATCAGCGAAAGAAGAAGATGAAGGTCGAGGAGACGCCTTTACGAACAGTTGTGGAAGTGCCGAAATGGACGAAAATGATGCAAAAAGACCAGCAGTATGTATTGCTTGGTTCATGTTTCGCTGCATACATCGGAGAGGCCTTAGCTCGACAAAGCCAACATTTCAAAAGCGAAGGCATGAATGTTGTCTGCAATCCATTGGGAGCTGCTTACAATCCCGAAAGTATTAGCATTCAGGTTCGGCAGGCTTTGACAGGAAAGAATGAGCTGCCGGTCTTCCACTTCGATGGAAAATGGCGTTGTTGGTGGGCAAACACACTCATCAGCGATACCGAGGAGAAAAGATTCAACGAAACTATTCGAACGACTTTCTCAGACCTCGGGAACGCCCTGCGCAAGGCTGACTTTCTGTTCATCACGCTAGGCACAAATGTATGCTATAAACTGAAAGAGAACGGCATGACGGTAACAAATTGCCATAAAGTTCCTGCTGCCAAGTTCGAGGAGGTAACATTGGATTTGGAGAAATGCGTTGAGATTCTGAGCGACATGATGGAACTTCTTCTGGAAAAGTGCCCGAAGCTACAAGTTGTTTTCACCGTCAGTCCCTATCGCTACAAGAAGTACGGATTTCATGGTAGCCAGTTGGCAAAGGCGACATTATTGCTTGCAGTCGATGAAATATGCAAGAAATATACAGAAAAAGCGACCTATTTTCCTGCATACGAGATTATGATGGACGAACTTCGCGACTATCGCTTCTATGCTGAAGACATGATTCATCCTGCTCCCGAAGCTGTCAACTATATTTGGGAGAGGCTAACAACTCTAAACTCTAACTTTTACAACATAAATGTACAATACTCTTGAAATAGCATCCTTCATTGGAGCCAAAACTAACGACCTGAAAGGGCGCGAAATTGACTGGTTGCTGACGGACAGCCGCAGCCTTTGTTATCCGGAATCGACGCTCTTCTTTGCCATCAAAACCGATGTCGGAAATGGACACCTCTATATTAATGACCTCTATCAAAGGGGAGTTCGAGCGTTTGTGGTGAGCGAAAATGTGGAAGGCGATTTCCCTGATGCCGACTTCCTATTTGTTCAGAATACGCTCTTCGCACTTCAATCCCTCGCTGCACAGCATCGTTTGCGCTTCAACATACCCGTCATCGGAGTTACAGGCAGCAACGGCAAGACTGTGGTCAAGGAATGGCTCTACCAACTCTTGGCACCCGATTTCACCGTTACCCGCAGTCCTCGCAGTTATAACTCGCAAACCGGTGTTCCTCTCTCTGTTTGGCAACTCTCGGAAAAGACCGAACTGGGCATCTTCGAAGCTGCCATCTCTCAGCCAAACGAAATGGCGGCTCTGGAACGCATCATCAAGCCCACAATCGGCATATTCACTTGCTTGGGCGGTGCTCATCAGGAGAACTTCTCAACCTACGAGGAGAAATGCATGGAAAAGCTCCTGCTGATGAAGGATGCGAAGGTCGTCATTTATCCTGCTGGCGACAAGATTATAGGGGATTGCATTAAGCAAGCAAGGCTAAAGGGGCGACTTGTTGCCTGCCCTTCCACGGGGAATGCTTACGAGGATAATGAGGCTTTGTGCCGTGCCGCATGCAAGGAATTAGGCCTCGACGATGATGTGATCGAGGAGCGCCTACGTGCCCTTGAACCCGTTGCCATGCGACTGGAAGTGAAAGATGGACAAAACGACTGCACACTCATCAACGACTCCTATAACAGCGACCTTAGCAGCCTGGACATTGCACTCGATTTCATGAATAGAAGACCCGAGAAAGAAGGCCGTCAGCGTACCCTCATCCTTAGCGATATCCTGCAGAGCGGAGTGGAACCTCATGCCCTCTATTCCCAACTTGCCGACTTGCTCGAACAACGCGGAATCAACAATCTGCTGGCTGTGGGAGGCGTCATTTCCGCTCACATGAATTGCTTTGCTGGGTTGCCCATTCGTTGTCGCTTTTTTGCCAACACAGACGCTCTCCTGCAGGACGAAATCCTCTCCTCGCTCGAGCATCAACTCATCCTCATCAAGGGTGCACGCAAGTTCCACTTTGAGCGCATCACAGACCGACTGGAGAAGAAAGTACATGAGACCATCCTCGAAGTCAACCTCAGTGCACTCGTGAAGAATCTCAACTACTATCGCTCCTTCATGAAGCCCGAAACAAAGATGGTCTGCATGGTAAAAGCCGATGGTTATGGGGCAGGAGCTGTCGAAGTGGCAAAGACATTGCAGGACCAAAATGTCGATTACCTTGCCGTTGCCGTTGCCGATGAAGGCGTGACTCTACGCGAGAAAGGCATCACCCAGGGCATCATGGTAATGAACCCCGAAATGAGTAGTTTCAGCGCACTCTTCCAATACCATTTGGAACCAGAGATTTACAGCTTCCGACTACTCGACGCACTCATCTATGCTGCTGAGCATGAAGGCATTACGAACTTCCCTGTCCACATCAAATTCGATACGGGAATGCATCGCCTCGGTTTCGACCCAGAGAAAGACATCCCGAGGCTCATCGAACGCCTGAAACGGCAAACAGCCCTCATTCCGCGTTCTGTCTTCTCACACTTCGTAGGAAGCGATTCTGAGGACTTCGACACATTCTCGGAGAAGCAATACGAACTCTTCCTCTCTGCCAGCAAGCAACTGCAAGAAGCTTTTCCCCACCCCATTCTGAGACACATCTGCAACAGCGCAGCTATCGAACGCTTCCCAGAAAGACATCTCGAAATGGTTCGTCTTGGACTTGGACTCTACGGCATCAACAGTTGCAACAACGAGATGATTAATAATGTTAGTACTCTTCGGACCACCATTCTGCAGATTCACGACGTGAAAGCAGGCGAGAGCGTGGGTTACAGCCGCAAGACTATCTTGGAGAGAGACAGTCGCATCGCAAGTCTTCCAATCGGTTACGCAGACGGCTTAGACCGCTTGCTCGGTAACAGGAAAGGCTATTGCCTTGTTAATGGGCAGAAAGCCGATTACGTCGGCAATATCTGCATGGATGTCTGCATGATAGACGTCACCGATATTCCTTGCAAGGAAGGCGACCTCGTTACCATTTTCGGCGATGGACTTCCGCCATCGGAACTTGCTTCACGATGCGGCACCATTCCATATGAAATCCTTACCGGAATCGCTCCTCGAGTGAAGCACATCTACTTCGAGGACAAGTAGTCCGACTCTCTGATAATCAATAGGTTGCCATTAATCGCAAAACCAACTCTGAGACCATTAATGATGAGGGTTGACGAGGCACAGCTAAAATGCAAACGTAACACGTTACGTTCGGCAACATGGCACGTTATGTTTGACAACATGGCACGCTCCATTAATCCCCCATAAACTCTAAACTAAACAAAGAGCAATCCTGAAGGGGGTGGCTTTTTGGATTATATATTTTGCTTTCTCATTATTTATTCGTACCTTTGTCCTCGATATGCGTGAAGGAATCTACTTTTTACTATACATTTGTCTGTTTTTCATGTTGCCGGGGTGCAAGGGAAATCGCGCCGAAAGCTCACAGGAGACGGGCGATACACTCATGCTGCGACACGCCAGGAACCTGACTATTGTAGAGTTTGAGAACCGCATAGAAGTGACGATGCGCAATCCGTGGGACACAACAAACGTATTGGGGCAATATGTGCTGACAGAACCTCTTCAAAATGCCGCGGTCTTCAGTAGCGTGCATTGTGCCCTGCTCCACGAGTTGGGAGCAGACGAGGCTGTGGGAGGCATCTGCGACTTCGAGTTCTTCAACTTGCCTTACTACAAACAAGCTGTAGGTAACGGACGTATCGCCAATCTTGGCAATAGCATGCAACCTAGTCTGGAGAAAATTATCGACCTCAATCCCGATGCCCTGCTGCCAAGTCCGTTCGAAAACAGCGGAGGTCTGGGGCGCATAGAAAGGCTCGGCATCCCTATCATTTGGTGTGCAGATTACATGGAGAACACACCTCTTGGACGAGCCGAATGGATTCGCCTCTATGGACGCCTGTTTGGGTGTGCTGAGAAGGCTGACAGCATCTTCGAAGCGGTGGAAACACGTTACCAAGAACTATGTGCTAAAGCCCGAAACACCAAGATTAAGCCTCGCCTCCTTCCCGAGATGCCTTGGAGCGGACAATGGACTTTGCCTGGTTCTGGAAGTTCCTCAACAAAGCTCTATCAAGATGCTGGAGCGGACTATCTTTTCGCCAACCTCGAAGGAGCTGGTGGCATTCCCCTAAGCACTGAGAAAGTGGTGGACAAAGCAGTCGAAGCCGACGTTTGGATTATCAAGCATCATGGTCCTCTCGACAGAGAACAGATGAATGCAGACACGCCTCTGCTCTCAAATATCAAAGCACAGATTTGGTGGTGCGACACATCGAAAACGCTCATCTACGAGGAGACACCCTTTCACCCCGAACGACTGCTAGAGAACCTCATCAGCATCCTGCATCCGGAACTGGGCATTCGTTCGAACTATGAATACTTTAGACCACTTGAACATCGATGAAAGCAAAATATAAACTCAAGTTGTTGGCAGTTGCGATGGTTCTGCTTTCTGTCGCCAATGTGCTTTGGGGCTCGCTCGACATCCCCGTCAGCGATGTTTGGCGAATCCTTTGCGGAGGCGAGGTGGAGGGACATCCTGCTTGGAGCATCATCGTTCTGCAAGGACGCATCCCGCAGATGCTGACGGCTCTACTGACGGGTACTGCTTTGGGCACATGCGGTCTACTTCTGCAAACGGCTTTCCGCAATCCCTTGGCAGGTCCTTCAATCCTCGGCATTGACTCAGGCGCAAACCTTGGAGTTGCCATCGTGCTGCTTCTGCTTGGAGGTACTGCTTCCATCGGCAGCCTGACGCTTGGTGGACATCTTCTTGTTGTCGTTGCAGCGATGGTGGGAGCCCTCGCCATCATGGCTTTGCTGATGATACTGAGCAGGCTATTGCGCAGTCAGGTGATGCTCCTCATTACGGGTGTCATCATCAGTTATGTGACGGGCAGCATCATCCAACTCCTCAACTATTCGGCAACCGAGCAAGGTGTCCACAGCTTCGTCATTTGGGGCATGGGCAACTTCGCTTCCGTCGGCATAGAAAGGTTGCCTGTCTTCTGTACGCTCTCTTGCTTAGGACTGTTCCTAGCACTCCTACTCATCAAGCCTCTCGACGCGCTTCTTCTTGGCGATCACTATGCCGAGAACCTTGGCATCAGGATAGGTAGAGTTCGGCAAATGCTGCTGCTCGTCACAGGTCTGCTTACAGCCACCACGACAGCTTTCTGTGGACCAATTTCATTCATCGGCTTGGCAGTACCGCATCTTGCACGTCTAACGCTCGGTACATCATATCATCGCACACTGATGCCTGCCACAATGCTAGTAGGCGCGAACCTGGCACTTGCCTGCAACCTTCTGAGCACTCTGCCGCGCGACGGCAGCATCATCCCAATAAGTGTCATCACGCCACTCATCGGAGCTCCAGTCGTACTGCATGTTATACTGAAACAAAAGAACAATTAATTATGAATAAGCGATTTCTATCCTTCCTTCTTGCTGCATTCTGTCTGAGTACTTTTGCAGAAGTCAACTACCAAGTCATCCCTCTCCCTCAACAAATCGTTTTTGACAAGAGCGGGCAGTATATGCTTCTGTCTGAAGGTATGACTGTAGGCTATCCTTCTGGGAATCAACAGATGAAACGCAATGCCGAGTTCGCAGCTGAATACCTGAACCTTTCTCTCAATGAGGAAGGCAAGAAAGGTGCTGACATCAACCTCATGCTTGGCCTCAAGAGCAGCAATCCCGATGACTATGTCATCAACGTTGGCAAGAAAGGCATTACGATTCAGGGCGCTAGCGAAAGCGGTGTCTTCTACGGCATCCAGACGCTTCGCAAGAGCATCATGAACGAGACAGGCGAGATTCGTCTTCCCTACGCTTATGTATGCGGTTCGCCACGCTTCAGCTATCGCGGTACGGAACTCGATTGTGCCCGCCATTTCTTCCCCGTTTCTTTCATCAAGAAGTTCATAAACATCCTTGCTCTGCACGGCATCAATCGCTTCCATTGGCATTTGACAGACGACCAAGGTTGGCGATTCGAAGTGAAGGCTTTGCCAGAGTTGGCGAAGAAGGCAAGTGTCCGTCCATGTACAATTATTGGCAAGAACGTTGGACTTTCCGACCCTGACAATGCCCTCTACGACGACACACCCGAGACGGGTTACTACACTCAGGAGGAGATGCGCGAGATTGTGGCTTATGCCGCAGAGCGCTACATAACTATCATCCCAGAGATTGACCTCCCGGGGCATATGATTGCAGCAATGAGCGTCTATCCTTATCTGGGCTGTACAGGAGGTCCGTACAAAGTCTGGGGCATTTGGGGCATTGCCGACGATGTGCTCTGCGCAGGCAATCCCAGAACATTGGAGTTCCTCAAGACAGTTTATGGCGAGCTATGCGACGTCTTCCCCAGCAAACTGATTCACATCGGTGGCGACGAGAGTCCGCGTGTCCGCTGGAAGAACTGTCCTAAGTGCCAAGCAAAGATGAAAGAACTGGGACTCACCAAAGAGGCAGAGTTACAGACTTATATTAATAAGGAGATGGAGGCATTCCTTGCCTTGCGTGGACGACAGATAATCGGCTGGGACGAGACACTGGAAGGTGGCCTGAGCGAGAAGGCTGCCGTGATGAGTTGGCGTGGATACGAGGGCGGAACAGCAGCGGCAAAACTTCATCATCAAGTAGTGATGACGCCGACTTCACATTGCTACATCGACTATTATCAGCTCAAGAATCACGACAAACAGCCCCTCGCTATTGGTGGCTACCTGCCCCTCAGCAAAGTCTATGCAATGGAGCCTGTGCCCGAAGATTTGTCGAAAGAAGAAGCGAAGTACATCATGGGAGCACAATGCAATCTTTGGACAGAATACGTCCTCAGTCCCGACCATGCTGAGTATATGCTGCTGCCTCGTCTGGCTGCCATGAGCGAAGTGCAATGGCTCCAACCCGAAGCAAAGAACTACGAGCAATTCCTGCAACGCCTCCCTGCACTCGAACAGACCTATCGCAAACTTGGATACAAATATTGCACCGCTTACGAATGATTGAACTGCAGCACCTTACTGTCGGATACGGCGAGAAAGCTGTACTGTCCGACATCAACCAAATCCTCAAGGCTGGACAATTGGTTTGCCTGCTTGGAGCGAATGGCGTGGGCAAAAGCACTATCTTGCGCACCCTTGCAGGCTTCCTGCCACCACTTTCAGGAAAGGTTCTGGTTGATGGACGCGACCTGACTTCGCTCTCCATTTCCGAGCGCAGCAAAGCAGTTTCCGTGGTGCTGACAGAAAGAGTGGAAGTGCCGTACATGAAGGTCAGGGACCTCGTAGGCATGGGACGTTCGCCTTATACAGGCTTCTTCGGAACGCTCACGAAAGAGGACAGGCAGATTGCCGACGAAGCCATCGAGATGGTGGGAATAAGAGACCTTGCAGAGCGAACCATCGATACGCTGAGCGACGGAGAACGGCAGAAGGTTCTGATAGCCAAAGCCTTAGCGCAGCAAACGCCCATCATTCTGCTCGACGAACCGACGGCTTTTCTCGACTTCCACGCAAAGCTCGGCACGCTCCGACTCATGCTCCGACTGGCTCACGAAACGAACAAGACTATCTTCCTCAGCACGCACGATGTGGAGATGGCACTTCGCCTGAGCGACTTACTTTGGATAGTTCAGGACGGAAAGATACAGACTGGCACGACGGCCTCACTCACTGAAAGCGGCATTCTCCGCCACTTCCTCGGCGACGAAGCCGCAAACTACAGCGCGGCAAAATAAAGCAGAAAGAAAGCCCCCGAAACCAGCGAGGGCTATCTGTTTCTCGGTCTTCATACTGTGTTAGTGTTTTCGGGTGTAAGTTACGAAATATTTTTCTTATTACGAGCATCTTCCGCCGAGAAAGTAGGAAAGTAAGAAAGTAGGAAACACGACATTAATACATTTTGAACCAGCAAAAGTAGGTATAATAGGAGATAATATATATATATCGTAATATAATTA
>JAGCXU010000010.1 GCA_017961145.1 Bacteroidaceae bacterium
AGCGGCATTTCGAAGGCAGTAAAATTCAAAGAATTTTAACGGCTCGTTTTAAGGCACCGTAGAGCGCAAGTTTTTGCCTCGGCGGTATAAATGTACGTCGGAGGCATTTGAGGCGATTCTGGGGCAAATTAGAGGGGTTTTTCGGGGGTTCTGGATTTCGTGCTGAGACTGGCAATTCTTTTTAGACATGAAAACGAGGGGAATTTCGTGGACTAAGCAGGACAAATGTAAAATGTTGCATGTATCGGCAACATTTAAAAGGGACTATACCCTAGAATTATTCTTCAATATTATCTTTAGATAATATTGACCATAGACACCGGGGGTACAGTCTGTGTTTTTTGTTGCACAACTATGCAACATTTAACATTCTGCCATCACACGCCCCCGTCAAAAACACCCCCGTCACCCACGAAAATCACATTTTTCTCTGCGCAAAATGAACTTTTTCGGTGCGAAAATGACACTTTTTCTGTTCGAAAATCAACTTTTTCAGTGCGAAATCACACTTTTCCGCGTAAAAAATCACAAAACATCACACTAGATGATTGCCCTCGTCACACTAGATAAATGCCAACGTCGCACTAGTAAATCGCCATCGTCACACTATACGTTTGCAAACGTCAAACGTGAAGTTCGCATTCTGACTGAGGGACGATGAATAATTCTTATTTCTTGGCTTCTTCGGAAATAATTCTTCTTCTTTTGACTCTTAATTCTTAAATTCTTTGTAAATTTGCAGGCAAATTTTCAATGAAGCGCTCGATGAACAGCAAGAAAAAGAAGAAACTGAGGTGGTTCGTCCCTGCCGGGATGGAGCCGACGGAGATGGACCTCAAGATAATGGAGTGGGAGGCAAAGGGAAGGCTGGTGCCGACTCGCAACCTCATCAAGACTCCCGAGCAGATTGAGGGCATCCGCAAGGCTGGCGTACTCAACACGGCTGTGCTCGATGCTGTGGCTGCTAAGATTCGCGAGGGAATGACGACGGCAGAGATTGACCGCATCGTCTATGACTATACGACTCAGCACGGCGGCATCCCTGCACCGCTCAACTTCGAAGGCTTCCCCAACAGTTGCTGCACGAGCATCAACGATGTGGTCTGTCACGGCATACCCAGCGAGGACGACATCCTCGAAGAGGGCGACATCGTGAATGTGGACTGCACGACAATCCTCAACGGCTACTACGCTGATGCGAGCCGCATGTTCATCATCGGAAAGACCAGTCCTGAACGTCAGAAGTTGGTGGATGTTGCGTGGGAGTGTCTGAAGATTGGCGAACAGGTCTGCTCGGAGCCTTATGTCTTCGTGGGCGACCTCGGAAATGCCATCGCCAAGCATGCTCACAAGAACGGCTACAGTGTGGTGCGCGACTTGTGTGGTCATGGCGTTGGACTGGCGTTCCACGAAGAGCCCGATGTGGAGCACTACGGCAAGAAAGGCACTGGAATGCTCCTCGTTCCAGGCATGACGTTCACCATCGAACCGATGATAAATGGCGGCGACTGGTACGTCTGTGGCGACGCGGAAGACGAGACGGAATGGATTGTCCTGACCGAAGACGGAGCCGACAGCGCTCAATGGGAGCATACATATCTGATGACGGAAAATGGAGTGGAGGTGATTAGTTCATAGTTGACTTGCGTCGAGCTAAAGCTTCATAGTTCATAGTGCATAGTTAAGATGGCAGTATATATATTAGGTATAGAGAGCAGTTGCGACGATACTTCTGCGGCAGTCCTTCGCGATGGAGTTCTGCTCTCGAATGTGACGGCCAGTCAGGCTGTTCACGAGGCTTATGGTGGCGTGGTCCCAGAACTCGCCAGTCGTGCTCATCAGCAGAACATCGTTCCTGTTGTTGATGCGGCTTTGAAGCAGGCTGGAATCGAACGCGAACAGTTGAGCGCGATTGCTTTTACGCGCGGTCCAGGTCTGTTGGGCTCCTTGCTTGTCGGCGTGTCGTTCGCTAAGGGACTGGCTGCTTCGTTGGGTATTCCGATGATAGATGTCAACCACCTTCACGGCCATGTCTTGGCACATTTCATACATACCGAGAACGACGATTACGTTTCGCCAGAGTTCCCCTTCCTCTGTCTTTTGGTGAGCGGAGGCAACAGTCAGATTATTCTCGTCAAGAGTTACAAGGACATGGAAATCATCGGCCAGACCATCGACGATGCTGCTGGAGAGGCTATCGACAAGTGTTCGAAAGTGATGGGGCTGGGCTATCCTGGCGGTCCGATTATCGACAAGCTGGCTCGTCAAGGGAATCCTGAGGCCTTCACCTTCTCCAAACCGAACATCGCAGGCTACGATTATAGCTTCAGCGGCTTGAAGACGAGTTTTCTCTACAATCTTCGCGATTGGATTAAGGACGACCCGGACTTCATCGAGCACCATAAAGAAGACCTTGCCGCTTCGCTCGAAAAGACCATCGTCGATATCCTGATGAAGAAACTTCGACTGGCTGCGAAGGACTTGAAGATACGGCAAGTGGCCGTTGCTGGCGGCGTCTCAGCCAATACGGGACTCAGGAACGCCTTCCACGACTATGCCCGTCGCTATGGTTGGAAGATATTCATTCCGCGCTTCAGCTATACCACAGACAATGCCGCCATGATTGCCATTACGGGCTATTTCAAGTTCCTCGACAAGGACTTCTGCCCCATGTCAGCCCCCGCCTACAGCCGAGTCGCGGAAGATCGCGTGTGAAGTTGTGAACCAAATAATCCACAGATTTCTTTGTCCGTATTGAGAAATTTGCTAACTTTGCAGTCAGAAATCGTAAATTAAGAACGGTTATGGAAGCAATCGTGGATAAGACATCAAGAAGAGTCACCGTCAATATGAGTATGAGGCGATGGAATAGGATGTTGCGATTGGAAGAAGCCTATAAATTGGCTCGTATCATCAAACGCAGTATGAAGCAGGTGGAATCAGAGCCAAGCATGACTCCAGATGAAGCCGTAGCTGCACTCAGAGCACTATGAAGGTAAAGATGTCTGAGGACTTTCGCGCTGCTTTCAAGCGTTTGAAGAAGCGCCACAAGTCGTTAGAGAATGACTTCGAACAGTTGCTTGCCTCGCTGCTTGTGAATCCGATGCAAGGTGTCGAACTTGAAGGCGGAGCACGCAAAGTACGTCTTTCCATTACCTCGAAAGGACGCGGAAAGAGTGGAGGCGCACGCGTCATTATCCGTGTTCGTATTGTAGCAGATGAGCTTCAACTGCTATACATATACGACAAAGCCGATTTCGAGAATGTGAGTGATGCCTATTTGCGTGATGTTATGAAGCGCATGGAAATGTAACCTTCATAAACTTTTTAACTGAACGTAGGCGAAAGGCTTGTTAGTTCTTTTTCTTCTTCTTTGTGCGATGGAAGAGTTCCTGCCAGCGGCTGAAGTCGCGTTGGAACTTGATGCCGATACCTTGAGTGGTGAGCGATGACTGGGTGAAGTAGCGGTCGTTCGTCTGGTTGTAGGCTTTCAGCGAGAACGGACTGCGTGGTGAGAGCCGATACTGGATGTCGAAGTCGCCGATGAAATTGTTGCTGTTCATCTTGTACTTGTTCTCGCGATAGCCGAAATTGCCGTTGAATTGCAGCCTTCCACTCAGCATCTTTCCGCTCACGAGTGCCTCCGCATCCAATTCCTGCCAGCCTTCTTCGCCAGTTCGGAGATTCGTTCCGAACGACCATCCTGTACCTCCAAGGGCTTGCGACATGATCTGGTTGAAGCGAGAACTCAGTGCACTGCTCAAGACGGAGTTCATCGCCATTCCACCTTGCGTCTGTTTCTTGTCGAGGAAACTGCCGTAACTGTAGAATCTGCCTACGCCAAGCAGATAGATCGCTTGCATGTCGCGCTCCTCTTCGCTGCTCAGCATGGATCGCACCATCTGCTTCTCGTCCTCGTTTGCATTGGGAATGTCGAAGTCGAAACTGATGACGGGCTCTCGCGCGAAACCTCCAATGTTCATGATACAATCGACGCGAGTGTTGGAGAGGCCAAGTCCAGTAGTCGAAAGGTCGTCGAGCGAGACATTGGGAACCGTGTGTTTCGCAGTCAGATTGAGTGCTGCTTGCATCGCGTCGCCTCCGAAGACGACGGTTCCATCAGGCAGGAAAGTGAAATCTTTGCGTATGACATCGCGGATGGACATGCGATAGTTCCCCTCCGTAACGCGGTAAGTCCCAAAGAGTTGGAAGCGTCCCTTGTTGTAGTAGCTTGCTCGGAGCCGTCCGTTTCCGTAGAGTGAAATGTTGTCACCCGTTCTTGGGTCCATCAAGATGCGAACCTGAGCATTCGGATTGGCATTGATGTCGAAGTTGATTCGCATGTCGGCAGAACCTGCTTCCTCTTGTTCTGCGAGGGCTTTCGACGTGCTGGTCTGCGTCGTGTCGCTCTTCGAATAATAGGTCACGAACTCCGTTTCTGTGACAGTTCCTGGTGTTGCTACATTATATATAAGTGTCGTTCCAGGCATCGGAGTTGCCGACAAGTCGATGTTTACGCTTCCAGGTACACCATTCAGATGTACCTGAGCATCGGCATAGACTGTGCCATAGAAGTTCATGCTGCCTTGGTTGGGGAAGTTGTAGCCAAGCATGTTGTGGGCATCTATGCTGACATCGAAGCGAAGATTCTTGAGCGAGTTGTGCATCAGATGCGCATCGACTGAGGCAGTATGCTCGCTCATTCCTGGCATTCCCAAGTAGTCGTAGATGCGAGCTCCACGTATCCAGATGTTGTCAGGCCGCAAGGAGACGCTGTCTCCGGCAAGATGGTAATCCGTTCCTGTTGCCAAAATGTGCATTTTCATTTCGTCGATAAGCATATCGCCCTCAAGGTTGACGAACTTGAAAGGACCATAAATGCGCGTCCAACCTGAGGCTCGACCTTGCAGATTGCGAAATACTCCGCCCGTAAACTTGTTCAGGAACGACAAATCAATCTGGCTTGTATGGATGTTCAGGTTGAGTCCGTCGTCCATTCCTTTACCTGGAATGATGGTACCACTCACTTGTGTCCGATGCTGAGGCACAGGTCCTCGCATGTCAGCTTCGAGGAGGATGGCCCGTTCCTGCTTTCCCCAGTTCGCATAGAGGTCCATGTTTCCCAGTTCTGCGGCATTGAAGGTGAAGTCTTTTATCTGCAGAAAAGCGTCTGCGAAAGGTCCCTTCATGAGCGATGTGGCATAGATGCTACCCGTTGCCAGCCCGTCGAAATCCACTTTGTGGAAGTTGACGAGGTCCATTATATAAGAGATGTCGATGTCTTGCAACTCGGCTCTCAAGGTATCGGAGGCAAGGTCGGAAATCCTGCCACCGAGTGTTATGTGTTTTTCGGCCTGACTGATGGACAAATCCTCCACATCGATGACTTTGTCGTGATACTTTACCGTGGCAGGTCTGATACTCCAGACTGAGTCGCCAATGATGATGCTCGACCTGTTTATCTTGGCATCGATGGCAGGATTGTCTGCGAGGTCACGACGAATTGTGCCAGTCATGCTGATGTCGCCGTTGTTTGCGATGATGCCCTTGTTGTCCCAACGAAGCCGAGATGTCACTTTGTCGTTGACGGCATAGGCGTCGAGGTTGATTTCAACGGGCTTTCCCTTGATGATGCGTTCCCCTTGAAGGCTGGCCTGAATGGACGAGCTGTTGCTTTCCGCTCTACAACTGATGTTCTGCAGCTCCTGCCCTGCAAACTCGAGTTGGGGAATGTGCATTTGCAAGGCAATTTGCCCAATCGCATCACTTATTGTGCCTTCGAAAGTGCTTCGTGCAGGAAGCCGTAGATTCGAGCCCAGCAAACGATTCGCGATTACTGTGTCTTGAAGTTGAACTTGGAAGCGGAAGTCGTTTCCTGAAGCGTTCTGACGGCTATTATTCGTCTTGAAAAGGCTGGGCAGATTCTGTCGGATGGGTTGTGAAAGGGAAGCGGAAAGTGTGTTCCAATTCACGTTTCCATCGGCTTTGACATTGAGGAAATCGCTTTCGACAAGCAGATGTTGTCCGCCATCTGTCACTTCGCTATTGAGCGCAAGGTTGCCCAAGTTGAGCCTTCCTTTCTCCTCCGAATCGATTGTCAAGTCGTTGAGAACGAGGTTGCCCTGCAGGTTGTCGAGGTCCAAATTGCTGAAATCGGCATCGACAAGGCCGCTGAATCGTTCGCCTTCGTAGCCTTTCGTGAGGCCCATCTTGTTTGGAGCGAAGTCTTTCAGGGTGGCTTGACATTTCAGGGAACGTTTGCCGTTTGCCGTTGACCATTGACCGTTGACCATTGCCAACCCGTTTGGCTCGTCAATCTTCACTTCGCCATCGATGTTCTTGCCGTCCAAATTCACGACAAACGGAATGTTCCGATGCTCGTAACCCCTGAAGGTCAGGCTGTTAACCAAACCCGATAGCGCAAGTTTTGCTTGCCTGCCTTTGCTTGGAAGGGTGCCTACGACTTTTGTATCGGCTGAAATTGTCGTGTTTTTTCCATCGCCTTGAAGGCTGAGCAATTGTCCCAGATTGAGGTTCGTGGCTGAGACTTCGGCTTCTATTTCCTGCATATCCGACAGACTTCCCTCAATCGAGACGGTTCCCTGCTCACTTTCCGTCAGCAGATTTGTTTGCAAACGCTTGTCCTGCCAAATAATCGAACCGGTCGATTTGGTGCTCCCCAATTGAGTGAGGATAGGGCTGAGTTCCTTTGGTTGTCCTTTCAGATTCTCTGTCAGAAACTGCTGCAAAGCCGGTCCTGTCCGCAGTTCTTCGATGTCGGCAAACACGGAAGGGTTGCTCTCGATGTCTTGAATCGTGGCATCACAAAGCAGTTTGAGGTTCCCGTTATTGTCTGAAACAGAGAGGTTTGGCAGTCGAAGGATGCCATTCGACAGGCTTGCTTCGGTCGAAAGATTGACGATGTCGCCAAAGTTCGTCAGCTTCGGCACAAAACAAGCCAAATCGCGAGGACATACAGAGCCTTTGAGCATTGAACATTGTCCATTGAACATCGACAATTCCTTGATGTCAGAAAGCCTTCCTTCTTTGGGAAAAACTTGGAGCGAGGCCGTTTGTATGTTCGTATTTGGCAGTTCGATTTTGAGGTCGCGAACTGTCGCACCAGTCTTTCCGACCTCGGCTTCGAGGGCGAGCTTCTGCAGTCGGAGGCCACTTTGCTCAGCGAAAGAGAGGTTTCTGAGGTCGAGCGAGAGCGAATCTGGCTTGATGAAATGCACTTTGGCGGTCAGGCTTAAGTCACTCAAATGCAGGTGATGAGGGTCAAAAGAACGACCCCTCTCTGACTCCCCCGAAGGGGAGAAACTGGAAGCCTCCCCTCGAGGAGGTTTGGAGGGGGTCATGTCGAAGTGCAAGTCTCCACGCCTCACAACCAGAGCTCCTATTTTGAGGTCGAGTGGGGAAGAGGTCGTGTCCTCCTTCGCGAAAGCATCCACGATGAACTGGAAGTTGAAGGGTTCGTCGCCGTCCTTGTAAATCTTTGCTTTCGTTCCGATGAGTTGTGCTCCACTTATGCGTATCTTCTTTTCTATCAAGGGCATAAGGTCCACCTTCGCGGCAATTCGCGAGGCTTGGAGCATCAAGGTATCTTGGCGGTCGTAGAGCTTTACATTGTCCAATATGAGGTGCCCAAGCAAGTTCATTCGCAGGTTTCCGATGCTGACTTTGCTCTCGATTTTGTCCGCCAGATACTGGGACGCGACTCCTGCGCTCCACCTCTGGAACGAAGGGAGGGAAGTCAGCAAAAGCAGGCTCAAATAGATGATTGCCAGCAAGCCAACAATGATGCGGAATGTATATTTAAGTGCTCGGATAAGCGACCTGTATTATCGTTTTCAATTTGCAAAGGTACGAAAAAGTGAGGGAAACGCAAAAGAAAACATCTTTTTCTTTTGATTTTATGGGCTAAAAGTGCTCCTTCCCTTGACTTGAAAAGCGAAACTAAATGGGAAAATGTTTTACAAAACGCGACTTTTTAGCCTTCGCGAAATGACTCAAAATAATGTAATGATTTTTTCCAAATGCCAAATTTCTTCTCTCGAAATGGGCTGATTTCAAACATAACAGGTGAAGTTTGCCAACGTCACACTAGTCGTTTGCCAACTTAACACGTTAAAATGACTGATGAAACACGCCTAATTCCTGCATATAGCACGTTAAATCACCCACTTTATGCAGTCATATTTATTCGCATAAAGTGTTAAGTCGTTGATTATGAAGCAAACCTTATGCACTCGGAGAATCGATTCTATTCGCCCCTCGCTCGTCTCGCTCACAAATACGCCATTCTCAGAGGTCCAGTTTGTGCAAAAATCTTGACAAACTAGAAAAGGATTGAGATCTTTGCCATATGGTGTAAATAACTCGATTCACTATTTGTTATAAAGTTCAGATTGTATCCAATCGCAAAGTTTTTATGGAATTGAACGCCCAGGCTAAAGTCGAGACCAAAGAAATGTCCTTTTTCATAGGAGGTACTTCTTTCGTAATACTTTTGATTATTAATGTAGAAAACGTCATAATAGTAGTATTTCTCATAACCGAAAGAGTAGCCAAGTTTCAAGCCGGTAAAGCCTCTAATGGCTTTGTATGCAGGAGTATAGCCTTTAATACCTAAAGGTCTAATGTTAACCAAGCCAATTTCCCCCGGACTTTCGAAATAAGACATGTAAGAGACTCCAAGGATATCCCAACCAATATAAGGATTGAAATCTTTCCTTAATTGATAGCCTGCTCCCCATCCATCCCCGATAAACAGCTCAGCTTCATGTGTAAATTTGGGCGGATTAGTGTATATGGAAGGAGGGAGAGACCTTGTTTTCTCGCTTTTTACCTTTTCATTGAAGAGTTGCACTTCACCATTCTGATACTTGATAGAGTAGAGGTTCGAACGTTTTTCAATGAAAGTGGGACCATCAGGATTGTTGCTCTTCTTGAACTTTATCTCAGTTGGAGAGATTTCGAGCACTTTTACATTTTCTGCTTCGCCACTTTTTCGAACCAGAATGTCTTGGGCATTCAGGGCGAAAGAACTTACTGCAAAAGCAATTAGGGAAAGAGTCTTTTTCATCATTAATGTGGGTTGGGAGTTAATCGTTTTGGTTAGAGCTTGATCCAAAATTTTCATTGCAAAGTTACACAAAATGTTGCAATAACATAATTCTTGAGTCGAAAAAGTACGGAATTAGTTCCTTTTCAAGGAAAATCTTGTTCAATCTTCGTTTTTCTCACATTTTTTTTGTACTTTTGCGCCGCGAATTAAAACATTATTAACAATTCCAGATATGGCAAAAGTAATTAAGTTACGCAAAGGCCTCGACATCAATCTCAAGGGCAAAGCCACGAAGGAAACCGCTACGGTGAAGTGTCCGGGAGAGTACGCACTTGTTCCCGATGACTTCTGTGGCGTGAAACCTAAGGTGGTAGTCAAGGAGGGAGATGCCGTGAAGGCTGGGGATGCCTTGTTTGTTGACAAGCTACATCCCGAAGTGAAATTCGTGAGCCCTGTCAGCGGAACAGTCAGCATGGTGGAACGCGGCGACCGTCGCAAACTGCTGAGTATCCGTGTGAAGGCTGACGAAAAGCAGGAAGCGCGCCAGTTCGACACGAAGGGCGACATCAAGGCCCTCATGTTGGAGAGCGGTTTGTTTGCTTTCCTGCGTCAACGTCCCTATGATGTAGTGGCAAATCCTGACGATGCTCCGAAGGCTATCTTTGTGAGCGCGTTCAACAGTATGCCGCTAAGTCAGGACTTCGAGTATGTCCTGCAAGATCAGGAGGAAGAGTTTCAGGCAGGTCTTTCAGCTTTGGCAAAGCTCGCTAAGGTTTATCTTGGCGTGAGCGCAAAGCAGACCGCTAAGGCTCTGACTGAGGCAAAAGACTGCGAAGTGAACGTCTTCGACGGTCCCGCTCCTGCAGGCAACGTCGGTGTTCAAATCAATCACGTCAACCCCATCAACAAGGGCGAAGTGGTTTGGACACTCGGAGCTGAGGAAGTTATCTTCCTGGGTCGCCTCTTGAAGACTGGCAAAGTCGATTTCACTCGCACCATCGCTCTCGCAGGTAGTGAGGTAAAAGAGCCGAAGTACTACAAGGTGATGGTCGGCCAGAAGTTGACCACTCTCCTCGAGGGCACGATAAATGCTGAAGGAGCACGCATCATCAGCGGCAATGTGATGACTGGTATCAAGACCTCTGCCGAGGGTTGGCTGGGCGCACATGCAACCGAAGTGAACGTCATTCCTGAAGGCGACCATGCCGACGAAATGCTTGGTTGGATCATGCCTCGCTTCAACACCTTCAGCACACATCGCAGCTACTTCAGCTGGCTCTTTGGAAAGAAGAAGGAATACGTCATCGATGCACGCATCAAAGGCGGCGAGCGCCACATGATCATGAGCGGAGAGTACGACAAAGTCTTCCCGATGGACATCTACGCAGGCTATCTCATAAAAGCGATACTTGCAGGAAAAGATGCTATCGACCGTCAGGAAGCACTCGGCATCTACGAGGTTGCTCCCGAGGACTTCGCCATCGCAGAGTTCGTGGACAGTTCGAAGCTCGAGTTGCAGCGCATCGTTCGTGAAGGTCTCGATACCCTCAGAAAGGAAAACGCTTAACACATTATTTATATTGTTATGAATCCAATAAAGAAACTATTCGATAACATACATCCCTACGTTGAGGAAGGTGGCAAGTTCCATGCCTTCCGCTCGTTGGTGGACGGCTTCGAAACGTTTGCTTTCGTTCCGAACACAACCAGTCGCGTAGGAAGCGTGAACATCCACGATGCTATCGACAGCAAGCGCATCATGAGTTTCGTGGTGATTGCTCTGCTGCCAGCCTTGCTCTTCGGTATGTTCAATGTGGGTTACCAGAACGCTCTTGCAACAGGTCATCTTGCCGATGCAACGTTCTGGGGCATGTTCTGGTACGGCTTCCTGGCCGTGCTGCCTAAGATTATTGTGAGTTATGTAGTAGGTCTCGGCATCGAGTTCGTTGTTGCTCAATGGAAGAACGAAGAGATCCAAGAGGGTTTCCTTGTATCGGGCATCATCATTCCCATGATTGTTCCCGTCACTTGTCCGCTTTGGATGCTCGCCATCGCCGTTGCCTTCAGCGTTATCCTTGCTAAGGAAATCTTCGGAGGCACAGGTATGAACATCTTCAACCCTGCCCTCATCACTCGTGCTTTCCTGTTCTTCAGCTATCCTTCAGCTATGACAGGCGACGCAACTGTGTGGGTTGCTCAGGACACAATCCTTGGTCTTGGCTACAAGGCAACAGATGCCTTCACCGCAGCCACACCTCTTGGTGAGGCAGCTCAGGCAGGCTTCTCTGGCTTTACACCTGACACAATTCAGAATGCCATCACAGGTCTTATCCCTGGTTGCATTGGTGAGACAAGCGTGATTGCCATCGCTCTTGGTGGTTTGCTGCTTCTCTGGACAGGAGTTGCAAGCTGGAAGACCATGCTGAGCGTCTTCGTAGGCGGTGCTGCAACAGGCTATCTGATGCAAGTTGCCGGCCTGACCCAGATAGAATGG
>JAGCXU010000002.1 GCA_017961145.1 Bacteroidaceae bacterium
ACAATCGGTAGCTGCAGAAGCATAAACCTGACCTGTTCCGAATGCTGCAGGAACGGGGAATGGGTCTGTGCCGATTCTCTGTACCCAATTGATCTTGCTCTGGTCGTTGTTCAACTGATAGCAGATACGACCGTCAGCGAGTTCATCGTAAGGCACAACTGTTGTGGCTACGTTGTCTCCCCACTGATTGGTGACATAGTTGTTGTAGGATGCACCAGCAGGACGGTTTGCATAGGGATCTGCATTGTAGGTTTCTACATCAACAACCTTCAGGTTGCCACCGTTACGTGCGATATTGCTGCTGAGACCGTTGGAAACGTCGAGAGTACAGTCATCGCTGACTACCAAACAGTTTGCAATATTACAGCGCTTTTCTGCCCAACCAACAACACCGCCACAGTTCTGGGTGGTTTCGCCTAAGATGGTGACTTTTGCCAGACAGTTCTCGACTGTTGTACCTCCATAACCGACAGCTACGATACCGCCATGAGTGGCATCACCAGCCACAGAGCTGTTGATTGTGACATCAGCATAGCAGCCACGAATGACGGCTTTGTTGCGTGCCACAATGGCGGCAGCGAACTTGCTGCTTGTGGTAATGGTACCTGTCACCTTCAAGTTCTGGATGACAGCACGATAACCTGTGTACCAGAAGAGGGCCGCATCTCCTTCCGGATACATGTTGATTTTGATGGTGTGTCCTGCGCCATCGAAGAGGCCTTGGTACTCATTGGTTTGCGTGCCAATCATTGTACCGTCGATACCTCTGTCAATGTCGGCTGTCAGCACGGCATTAGCATAGACTCCACCACCATTCACGAGCTGAGCGAACTCCTCCAAGTCCGCTGCTGTACCGATCTGATAGACGCCATTCACTTCGGAGAGCGCCCACGCAGCTGTGGAGACAACACTCAGCAGCATTGCCAAACACAGATTCAGTAGTTTTTTACTCATAGAATGATAATTTAGGTTAATAATTAAAGTTAATAAAAGTTTGTTTTGTTTGCTTTTTTACATATTTTGCCTTCCAAAGATAGTCGTTTTTAACATTCGCCCAAAACTTTTTAACAGTTTTTCTTTAGGAGAAAAGGCATTTTGCCAAAATAGTACAAAAACGTTATCGGAATTGTAAAAGAATGCAAGGAGAAATAAGAGGCAAAGCCCTTATTTGAAAGTTCTCAAGGGAAAACAAAAAACGAGGCACGTTAAGTTGCCAAAGTTCACGTGTGAAGTTTGCGATTTTCACGTGTGAAGTTTAAAGACTTCACTGCAGTCGTTTTCAGGGAAGGAAAGCCGAGATGTCGTGGCCGAAGTGTGAAAGTTCGCGAACTACTGAACTGCTGAGGCTTGCGAACTGTGGAGAAGCAGGAAGAAAGACGGTCTCTATGCCTGCAAGTTGGCGGTTGACATCGGCCATTTGCAATTCATATTCGAAGTCTGCGACACTTCGAATGCCGCGAACTATCGTGCTGATTCCCTGTATCTTAGCAAAGTCGACGGTCAAGCCTGTGTAGCTTTCCACCTTGATTCGCGGTTCATCGGCATAGAGTTCGCGTATTTTTCCGACTCTTTCCTCTACTGACATCCAACCTGATTTCTGCTCGTTGTAACCGACTCCGATAACCACTTCATCGAACATTTGCAGCACTCTCTTCACGATATCTGCATGACCCAAAGTGAAAGGGTCAAAAGAACCAGGAAATAGAACACGTCCTTTCTGCATCATACTGCAACCTCCTCTTCTTCCGCCAAGTCCTCTTCGATGACGAGATTGTTGATGATGAAGTTCTGACGGTCCATTGTATTGTCACCCATATAGAAGTTCAGGAGTTCGGCAACCTGGTCGGATTTGTGCAAACGGACTTGGTCGAGGCGAATGTCAGGACCGATAAAGTTGCGGAATTCCTCAGGACTTATCTCGCCGAGACCTTTGAAGCGGGTTATTTCAGGCTCAGGTCCGAGGTCGTCAATCGCTTGTTGACGCTCCTCGTCTGAGTAGCAATATTGCGTCACAAAGTCCTTCGAAAGGCTGAGATGGCGAGGTCGTTTGCCATCGCTGAAAGCCGCGTTTTCTTCGGCATTGTCGCGAGCAGCCAGTTCTGCCTCGATAGCCTTGAGTTTTGCCTTGCCGATCTTTGTCTTTTTGCCACGCACTCTGAACAAAGGTGTCTGCAAAATGAAGACATGACCTTTCTTTACGAGTTCAGGGAAGAACTTGAGGAAGAAGGTGAGCATCAGGAGTCGGATGTGCATTCCATCGTCGTCGGCATCAGTCGCAACAATCACTTTGTTGTAGCGAAGGCCGTCGAGTCCGTCTTCTATGTTGAGTGCGGCTTGCAGAAGATTGAACTCTTCGTTCTCATACACCACTTTCTTCGTCAACTTGTAGCAATTGAGGGGCTTGCCTCTAAGACTGAAAACGGCTTGAGTATTGACATCGCGACTCTTTGTGATACTGCCGCTTGCAGAGTCGCCCTCAGTGATGAAGATGCTGCTTTCCTCTTGAAGTTCGCCTTTGGTGTCAGTCAAGTGAATTCTGCAGTCACGGAGTTTGCGATTGTGCAGGTTGGCTTTTTTCGACATTTCGCGAGCTTTCTTGGCAATGCCGGCCATTTCTTTGCGGAGTTTTTCACTTTCAGAAACCTTCTGCAAGATAATGTCGGCAACATCCGTATTCTTGTGCAAGTAGTTGTCCACCTGCTCTTTCACGAAATCGCCTATGAACTTGTCGATGGACATTCCGCCATTCGGCTCCGTTGTTGTGCTGCCAAGTTTTACCTTTGTCTGGCTTTCGAACATCGGTTCCTGTATGTTTATGCTGATGGCAGCCACCATACCATTGCGGATGTCGGCATATTCGTAGTTCTTTCCGCTGTAGTCTTTGATGACTTCTGCTATGTATTTCTTGAAGGCGGCCTGATGTGTTCCTCCCAAAGTGGTGTTCTGTCCGTTGACGAAAGAGTAGTATTCTTCGCCGTTTTGCTTGGTGTGGGTGAACGCTATCTCGATGTCTTCGCCACGAAGATGAATGATGGGATAGAGCGGCTCGTAGTCCATTCTGTCTGAAAGCAAGTCGCTGAGGCCTTCTCGCGAAACGATTCGACGACCGTTGAACATTACCGTCAGACCTGTATTAAGATAGGTATAGTTGCGGAGCATCAGTTCGACGAACTCGCCTCGAAATGCATAGTGTTTGAAGAGGGAAGCGTCTGGTTCGAAGAAAACTGCCGTTCCGTTCTCGTCCTGGCTCTTTTCTGTAACGTCGCTCTCGAGGATGCCTTTGCTGAAGACGGCTTTGCGCGTCTGTCCATCGCGAAAACTTTGGACTTCGAAACGAGTGCTCAAGGCATTGACTGCCTTTAGACCTACGCCATTCAGACCTACACTTTTCTGGAACGCTTTACTGTCATATTTGCCACCAGTATTGAGCATCGAGACCGCTTCTACAAGCTTTCCGAGAGGGATGCCGCGTCCATAGTCGCGAACACTCACTCTGAGATTGTCTTCGGTGTCAACCTCGATGCGTTTGCCCACACCCATCTTGAACTCGTCGATGCTGTTGTCGATGACTTCTTTGAGCAGGACATAGATGCCGTCTTCTGCCTGAGAGCCGTCTCCAAGGCGTCCGATATACATGCCTGGACGCGTTCGGATGTGCTCCATATCGGAGAGATGTCGTATGTTACCTTCGTCGTATTGTGCTGAAATCATAGTATTATATTTCCTTTGAGAATGCGGCCCGATGCTTGTGGATGCAGCAATCGAGGTTCTTCCACTGCATTTGTCCGGCCAGATTGTCCTCGAGCTGAGGATGTGTCTCCGCCCACTCGAAGCCGTGTTTTATGCCGAAAGGTATCATGTCGGCAAAGAAGAGGGCATTGGCTCCCTTTTCCTGATACTCGGGCAACACGCCAATCAGGAGCATGTCGAGTATCTGATGGTCTTTCTTGAGCCAGAGTTCTTTGGCAAAATACCACCATCCAAAGGGGAAGAGCTTTGCCTTCGCTTTCTGAACTGCCTGGCTGAGGCTGGGCATACAGATGCCTACGCCGATGATTTCGCCTTGGGTATTCTCCACTACTGATATGTAATGTCGGTCGAGCATCTGCAGGAAACGTTTTGCATACCAACGCATCTGCATTTCATCAAGCTCGCTATATCCGTAGAGATTAACGTAGGCTTTGTTGATGACACCCAGCATCTTCTCCACATATCCGCCTTTACGGATCTCGCTTTTGCTGCGGAAGTGACGCAGACGGAAGCCGTAACGCTCTTCTGCGACCTGTGCTATGCGGAAATACTTGGCGTTGTTTGCCTCGTGCTCACCTTTGGGAATGAACACTTTTCTCTCCACCCATCCTGTCTCCTTCTCGAAGCCGAGACGGGCAAGATGCTGCGGATAATAAGGATAGTTGTAGATGGTGTTGAGCGTGGAAAGCTGGTCGAAACCATCGATGAGCATGCCTTCAGGATCCAGGTCGGTGAAGCCTAAAGGCCCTACAATGCTGGTCATTCCCCTCTCGCGACCCCAGTTCTCGACAGTTTCGAGCAAGGTCTGGCTCACTTCTGTGTCGTCGATGAAGTCGATCCAGCCAAAGCGAACCTCTTTCCTACCCCATCTCTCGTTGGCTCGACTATTGATGATTGCTGCCACTCGACCTACGATGCGGCCCTCCTTTCGAGCAAGGAAGAATGCGGCTTGGCAGAAGCGGAAAGCGGGATTGCGTTTCGAGTCGAGCGTTTCGAGTGTATCCTCGAGCATATCGGGCACAGCATAAGGGCAATCCTTATACAGCTCGTAGTTGAAACGGACGAATGTCCGCATCTCCTTTGCTGTAGTGATTTGACTGATGGTTACTATGCTCATGGCCGTTTCCGTTTCCTTTTATCGCATAATTATCGTGCAAAGATACTAATTTTTGCTGACAATTTCGGCATTCGAAGCATAAAAAGATGTAAAAAACAACATTTTTTAATCTTTCACGACCTTAAGGACTTCGAAGACCTTGGCGACCTTAAGGAAAAAACGTAAAAGGTTACGTTGGCAAACATAACACTATACGTTTGCAATCATAACACTATACAATTGCAATCGTCGCACTATACGATTGCAATCGTCAAACGTGACGTTTGGCTTCATCGCGTTTGACGTTTTCCATCACACCATTAGAAGGCCCTTCCCACTACTCGGCAAGCACGTTGAATTCGGCTCCAGAAGCGAAGTCCGCACCATTCTGGCTCGACAAAGCTGTGAAGCGAAGATAACGGGCTTTCTGTGGTTTGTCGAGCATCACCTTCTTCTCCTTCGACGACCCATCAAAGTCACCTTCGACGACGGAATCAGTCCAAGTCCTCCCATCGCCACTCAGTTGCACCTTGTAAGCCTTGATATTTCCGTTGGTTCCGCCATCTTGTCGGGGCAAATAGGAGAAGCCTTTGATGAGTTTCATCTCGCCACAATCGAAATCGACCCAATGTGGGAACTTCGGCACAGTTATGCTATACATCGTATGCCAAATTGTGCTCGGATCGCCGTCTACAAGGTTTTTGCCGTATTCACCACCCGGCCCTTCCTCACTACTAACGTAAACCACTTCAATAGGCACTTTCTCGATACGCTCGAAGGAAGCCGAAGTCGGGACTTCCTCTGCGCCGTCGTACCAAGCAGAAATGGTTCCACCATCACGGAAATCGAAGGGTTCGGAGTACTTCTGCACTTTGCCTTTGCCTATACGATAGCTGACGGGAACAGGCTCGCCGTCGTTACGCATATCACTAATAATGGTGACTTTGCCCACTTTGTCGCGCAAAATAGCGACAGGACAAAGGAAATCTCTCCTTCTATTATAGCCAGATGGTTCTTCCTTATCAAAGAAAGGACAAATGACGAGTTTCATCTGATGCAATTCCCCAAGGACTCTGTCCGGCCTCAACGGGCCACCTTGACCACAACTGTTGCCCCCCATACCATTCACGGCACAGTCAAGATGGAGATATGTGCCGTCGCTCGCGGGAAGTTCATGTGGATGCTGGGCAAGCGTCAACTGCAAGGCGCTCCAAGGAAGTGCCGAGGTACTGATTGTGCCAAGTTCGCTGGAGAACGCCAAACCGTAGCCCTCCGCATCCTGCAAAGCACACCAGCGCACATCCTCGCGGTTTCCCATGCTCTGAGGCTTTGGGAAAGGCACGAACTGCTCCTGTACTGTGCTATGATAAACCCCAACAAAAGAGCCTGTCTTGCGGTCGTTGTAGTTGTTCAAAGGACCCCTACCATAATAAGTATATCTGTCGAAACGGCTCGGAAGCTTAACCTCGTAACCCAATCTGGGCAGAGGCAAGTCGGGATCACTCGTGATAATGCTGCTTGTAAGCAGAACATCACCACTGGGATAGACATTATAGAACTGTGTTGTCGTAAAGGAAACCATCTCGCCATCACCAGTCGCATCATTCACACTCTCAAAGGGTTGGCCGGCTTTACCTGCACGATATTTCACGCCACCCCTGCCCTTAGCTTGGCTCACCACAGTATAAGCGATGAGCACAGTATTGCCATTCACATTGGTGACGACAGGCTTGCCTTGGACTTTATGCTGCAAGTCGTACAGTCCTTGCTTGAACCATTGGTCTCTTGCCCAATTGTCGTTATCCACAGGAGCACGGAAAGCCGACAATAACAGAGGCGAATCTTCGAGGATGGTCTTGCCCTCGAACTGTATCCCACAAAGGCTGCCAGTCTCATTATCAAAGGTGAAATCGAAGTCCTTGCCGCTCACAATTGTCTTGCTGCCCTTTTCCGTAACCTCCAAAGGACCTTTTTTAATGCCGTAAAGGGGCACCCAAGTGTTCCCAAGGAACAGTTGCTCGGCCATCTGCACATAGCCTTTCTTTGCCCAAGGCTTGTCCTTTTTCAGCCGGAACTCAATGTTCAGGAAGTACTCACCCTCATAGAACATATTTACAGGGAAGGAGCATTTTACGTCCATACGTGGCAGGATTTCCTCCTGCAAAGTAATGGGTTCTCCTCCTTCCACTACAATGTTTCCGTCATGGACGAGGAGAGCCACAATGTCATAAGTGTCGGGGGTTATCGGCTCGAAGTAGTTCTTGTTGAAGATGGTGAAGTGTACTACGGCATCACCTTCTTCACCCGATATCGAGTCGAGTGTCACGCTGACATTCTGATAGACCTTCTTCACCTCATAATATTGGGGTTTCGGGCTGAGGTCGGGCAGCATGATGCCATTCATACAGAACATCCCGTCGTTAGGCCAATCACCGTGATCGCCGCCATAACCAAAGTACTTGATGCCTTCATCTTTTGTATAGGTGTCGATTGCCTGGTCAACCCAGTCCCAAATGGCTGCCCCGCAGAAGAAGTTGGTACTCTCTATCGCCTCCCAATAATCGACAAGATTGCCCAAGGAATTACCCATGGAATGGGCATATTCCGAGATGTGATAGGGATATTTAATGCCTTTGCCGTTTCCCTTAACTGCATAACGAACCCAATCAACCGAGGGATATTGGTTCGAGCCCATGTCCACGATATCGTTGTTGCGCTCGTATTGGACGGGACGAGTCTTGTCATAAGCCTTGATGGCATTGTAGGCAGCGACAAAGTTTTCACCAGGTCCGGCCTCATTTCCCAAGCTCCAAATGACAATACTGGGGTAGTTGATGTGGGCCTTAACTGCCTCCATAACACGGGCCACATGGGCGTTTCGCCACTCTTGGGGATGCGAAAGACTCGCTTCACCATAATAATACTCGTGACTCTCGATGTTGGCTTCGTCCTCGAGATACAGTCCGTATTTGTCTGCAAGGTAGTAGAAGTATGGATCATTACTGTAATGCGAGAGACGGACATGATTGATGTTGCCTCTCTTCATCAGCATGACCTCCTCTTGCATCTGCTCTCGTGTGATTGCGTGACCAGTTGAAGGATTCGTTTCATGACGGTTCACGCCCTTCAACTTTACAGGCTGTCCGTTGACATAAAAGTAACGACCAGCCAATCCGAACTCGTCGTCGATAGCTTGCGTCTCGCGAATCTCTACCATTCGAATGCCGAAGTAAGTCGATGTGCAATCGATAACCTTTCCTTTCTTATCTTTAAGTTCGGCCACAAGAACATATCTGTTTGGCCTTTCTGCACTCCAATATCGAGGAGAAGAAATTGTTGTTGTGGTTTCTGAATTATAGGTTGTGTTCTTCACAACAGGCATGAGTTGTAACTCCTCAACTGTAAGTTGACGAACGGCATCTTCTGTTTCGTCGGAATACAACTTGACGGGATAGATGGTATAAGTTGTCTTCAGGCCTTTCTGCACTTTGTCCGTGAGGTTGCAAAGCTTATGACTGATGCTAATAGAACCGTCTAAGCCTATCGTACGAACTGTAAGATCGCTTATCTGCACCTTTGGAAATGCCGTCAGATAAGTGCTGCGAAAGATTCCAGGCAAGCGGAACATATCCTGAGCCTCGAGGAAAGATCCGTCACTACTGCGGTAAACTTCTACGGAAACACTGTTCTCGCCCTCCTTCTTCAAGTAGTCTGTGATGTCGAATCGAGCGGTATTCCGACTGTTTTTGCTGAATCCAACGTATTTTCCATTTACCCAAAGATAGAAGAAACTATCGACTCCATCGAAGTTGAGGACAATCTGACGGCCTTTCCAACCTGCAGGTATCACGAAGTTTCGGCGGTAAGAACCCACTTCATTGCGGTATTTGTAGGTTGTCCAACGCTGGTCTTTCGGCTCTCGCATCACGCCTTCTCGCCAATCATCCTTCTTTACTTCATGATAGAAAATGACTGGCTGATTGACATAAATAGGGACACCATACTTCATTTCACCATGCTTGCCGAGTCCTTGAACATTCCAACAACCTGGAACCTTAATGTCGTCCCAGCCTGAAACGTCATAAGAATCAGCATAGAAGCCTTGCGGCCTTTGGTCTGGAGACGCACACCAATGGAATTTCCAACTGCCGTCGAGACTCAGGAAATACTTGCTTCCTTCTGGCAAAACATGGCGAGCCGCTTCAACATCGGCAAAGGGAAAGATGTGAGCTCGAGGCTGCAACTTGTTGAGCGACAGCTTTTCAGGGCTCTGCCACTCAGTTCCGTCTGGAGCCGAAGCCTGATTATAGAGGAAACCTTCGAGGTTATCTTCAGCACTTACACTAAGTACAAGAGCCGAGAGGATTAGGGTTGTCAGGATGTTTTTCATAGCGTTTGATGTAATTTTCTGTACTTCTGCAGGTTTCTCCTGCAAAGTGACAAGCGGTTTCGATGAGGCGTTTCCAGTCTTCCTTGCTGAGGCCAGAAATGTCTTCAGGCATTATATTTCTCCAGATCAAAGCACAAGCGAAGCCTGCATTAAAGCTGTCTCCAGCCCCGACTGTGCTTACGACATCCTGGATGGGAGGTGCTTCGAACTCATAAATGCCGGTTGGAGTGCAAACGATGATTTGCCTGGCTCCGGCTGTGCAAATGAAGAACGGGCAATATTGGCTGATATACCTATTATATATTACGCGCGCGTCGCGCGAAGAAAACATTACTTCGAAGTCGTCTGCGCTGCCTCGAACGATAGTGCTCTGCCGGAAGTTCTGCAAGATGGCTGGTGTGAGCGAGTCGAGTTCGTCGCTGTGATTGGGACGGAAATTGATGTCGTAATAGACGATGGCATGCTCCTTTGCCGCTTGTTCCAGCATTTTCGTGATGAGGGGCCGCATTCCTTCGCAAGCCGCATAGTAGGAACCGAAGAGCATCACATCGCCTTTCGACATTTCGGGCAATGTCAAACTTGCTGATACATGAGCCGGCTCTTTATAGAAGAGGTAGCTGGCATCCTTGTTTTCGCCAAGAAAAGCCAGACTGATGGCACTCTTCTCGCCCTTTCGCAACTGGAAATAGTCTGTACCAACGCCATTTTTCTTGAGGAATTCGACTGTGTTCTGCCCCACAATATCTGCTCCTGTATAGCCCACAAAGGTACAGGGAACGCCAGCCCGACCAACGCTGATGATACTGTTGAAGCTGCTTCCACCAGGCACAGCCGCAACAGGCTGGCCTCCTCGAAACAGGATGTCGAGGATGGCTTCGCCCACTCCGATGACTTTTCTGACGTTTTCCATCTGATTTGTTTCTTGCTCTGCAAAGTTAGCAAAAAATGTCTTCACAAACAAACTTATTAGCCTATTTCTGCACCTTTTTGTTTTAAACCAAGCGTTTTCGCACCTTTTGTTTAAATTTTAGCCTGCATCTCTTGCATGTTTCGACTTTTTGTTTTAACTTTGCATCCACAATTAAAACAAGAACATTCCAGTATGACTGCAGAAGAGAAGATTACCATCTTGGTGGAACGATACTGCCGCAATCGCTCGCATTTGGCAGACATGATCGGCATCACACCTCAAGCCGTAAACAATTGGGTGTATCGCGACCGCATTCCTCGCAAAGGTATCGAGGCGATTATGTCTCGTTTTCCGGATGTGGACATTGAATGGTTGCGCGGAGGAAGCGTGCCCATCTCCTCTGGACCGCTGCCTTTGCCAGACGACGAAGAAGAGGAAGAGGATGATGTTCTCCAGTTTGGTTCGAGAGCGAATGCAGCCTCGAAGCCAGGTGAGAATCAACTCGGAAGCCCTTCTCAAAGCAAGGCTTCGGCTCTTTTCGTGGCAGGAGTGCAGCCCTCGCTAGGCGATGTTCAGCAACCTGACAATAAGGAAGGGCTGATTCCGCTGGAAATGCCGCGTCGAGACATTAAGTATGTCTTCCAATGTCATGGGGACAGTATGCTTCCGCGCATTAAAGACGGAGACTATGTGGCTGTAGGTGAGGCACTTGGACGATACGAAGTGTTTCAAAGAGGGACTCCCTATCTTGTCCAGACAACTGATGGTCGACTGATGGTTAAGCTAGTCGAAGACCCAGGGCCAGCATATCCCTACCTGCTTCTCAGCACGGAAAATTCCAACTATCAACTGGCTGATGGAGGCCGATTGGCAAAGAAAGACTTCAAGGCAGCCTATCCTGTCTTGATGGTGATGCGAGACATCTGAGGAAACGACTGCAGTGACGATTGCAAATTACTAGTGTGACGTTGGCGATTTACTAGTGTGACGTTTGCAATTTACTAGTGTGACGTTTGCCAACTTCATAGGGGAAGTTTTCCTGCGAAGCTAAGGTCTTGATTTGCTGCGACTTGAGAAAAACGCTAAGATGCAGAGCCAATCTTCAAGAAAGGACCTTCGAAAACAAGTTCTCCAGCAATCCTCATCCCATCAATAACCTCTTCGAAAATGGCAGGATCGAAGCCTGAAAGGTCGATGTCATAAGCCATCTTCGGACCTTCACGAAGTTGGTCCAAGATGTGAGAACGCAAGGCTTCATAAACTTCGACAGGTTGCGGATGCCTTTTCCGACGCTTACAAACATCGCAGATGCCGCAATCATGCTCCTGCTCTTCGCCGAAATAACGCAACAACATCCTGCTTCGGCAACAATCGGAACTCGACTCGATATACTGCAACATTGCCCCAATTCGCCCCTCATAATGCTTGCGTCGCTCCTCATAAATCTGAGAAGGAAGAACTATGTCTTGCTTATCGACTCGACGACGACGGAAAGTAATGCAAGGCAAATGCTTTCGAGGAATGAACGAGATGAGGTGAAGTTGAGACAAACGCAGGAAAATCTGGTAGATTTCGTCTGTCGACAAACCCGTTTCGGCACTCAAAATATCCTCGTCAATATAGACATAATCCAAGAAAATGCCGCCATAACGACGAAGCATCGAAAGGATAAGCCGCTCTTCCGACGGATAAAGAGCACGAAAAAGCTCATTTCTTGTAGCATTTATGCGCAGCCTGCTTGAAGCCTCATCCTCGTCGCTATACTCGATGTAACCAGCCTTGTCCAACAAATCGAGTGCATAAATGAGCGACTTAGGAAAGAAGCCAAATGTCTGACAAAACCTTTCCATGCTGAATTCGCGAGTCACATTCATGCCATCTCCCTCAGCAATACCGAGGAAACAGCACACCTTCTCATAAACTTCACGAACATATTCGACCTTCGGAAACTGCCGAGCAAGCCGACGCATCGCCTTTGTTCGCTCACTTCCATCAGTCAAGAGAATGGCATAAGCCTGTTTCCCATCGCGACCAGCCCTGCCAGCTTCCTGAAAATAAGCCTCGATGGAATCGGGCATATCTGCATGAAGAACCAAACGCACATCAGGTTTGTCTATGCCCATACCAAAGGCATTCGTCGCTACCATGATGCGAATCTCATCACGACGCCAGCGTTCCTGCCGCTCGTTCTTACTTACACTTGGCAATCCAGCATGGTAATAAGTTGCGGAAAAACCTAAATCACCAAGCAGTTCAGCTAGTTCCCTACACTTTCTTCGGCTTCGAGTATAGATGATACAAGAGCCTGGAATAGACTTAAGAGCATGCAAAATGCCACCGAAAACCTCGTCTTCCAACCTCACGATATAGGCAAGATTGTTTCGAGCAAAACTCATCTTCAGGACATTCTTCTTGCGAAAACAGAGCTTTTCCTGAATGTCGTCAATCGCTCTTGTTGTCGCTGTTGCCGTGAGAGCAAGGACAGGAGTTTCAGGAAAGAACTCTCGAATTCTGGATATCTGCAGATAAGAAGGACGGAAATCGTAACCCCATTGACAAATACAATGTGCCTCATCAACCGTAATGAAACACACTTTCATGCGTTTCAACTTGTTAAGAAACATCTCGCTCTCAAGCCTTTCAGGAGAGATATACAGGAATTTGTAGGCTTCGAAAATGCTGTTGTCCAAGATAGTCAACACCTTTTCGTGCTCCATATGACTGCTAATATAAGCCGCCTTTATGCCACGACGACGCAAAGCTTCAACCTGATCTTTCATCAAGGAAATGAGAGGCGTAAGAACTATGCAGACACCATTCATGGCGAGGGCTGGCACCTGAAACGTTATACTCTTGCCTCCGCCAGTCGGCATCAGGCAAAGAGTGTCGTTTCCTGCACCGATGCTCTCAATGACCTCTCGCTGAATACCGCGAAAATCATCATAGCCCCAGTACTTTTGAAGAATCGAAAGATACGGCATCCCTCTTTTATTCTCTCGGCTTAATGTCCTCTATCTGCAATTGCACCTCGCCTCGCTTGTGACTGTTTTCCTCGATGTGGTAAACAATGTCGAAGGCTCTTTTCGTCTTAATATAGCGAGCTTGTGAACTTTGCCCAAAGGCAATACCATTCATCACATTGCTGCTCTTGGAATCTACCAGTTCGAGTTTGATATGTTCCTGGTCTCTTCCTACAACTTTGCTAGTGCCATAGTCGTAAACCTGCCTTGTACAGAAGAGCGGTTTGATGTTGTCTGGACCATAAGGAGCAAAGCGTTTGAGGTCGGATACAATGCGACGATTGATATCGCGGAAGTCGATGACGGCATCTATACGCAGGATTGCGTTAATCTGTTCCGGCCGAATATGCTCTTTTACATATTGTTCGAAGCGATGGCGGAAAGCCGGAATGTTCTGAGCCGGCATGCTAAGTCCTGCCGCATAAGTGTGTCCTCCGAAGTTTTCAAGCAGGTCTGCACAACTTTCGATTGCCTTATAGACGTCGAACCCAGGCACACTTCGAGCCGAACCGGTAGCCATTCCGTCGTCGTTACAAGTGAGTACAACGCTGGGTTTATAGAAAACTTCAGTCAAACGAGATGCCACGATGCCGATGATGCCACGATGCCATTCCTCGTTGAACAGGACAATAGACTTGTGTTCATGTCGGTGTTCGAGAGTCTTGACGATGCGGTTTGCCTCTTCCGTCATGGACTTGTCGAGGTCTTTGCGTTGCTCGTTGTATTCGTTGATTTGTTCTGCCAGTTCCTTAGCTTTCTGTGGGTCTTTCTCGATGAGAAGTGCGACGGCTTCGTTGCCTGTCTGCATTCTGCCGGAAGCATTGATGCGAGGACCTATCTTGAATATGATGTCGCCCAGCGAAATCTCCTTGTTTGAGAGTCCACATATCTCCATCAAAGCCTTCACGCCAGTGCTTGGAGAACTGTTAAGCTGTCGCAAGCCATGATAAGCAAGGATGCGATTCTCGCCCATTATGGGGACAATGTCTGCCGCAATACTGATTGCGCACAAATCCAGCAAGGGGATAAGTTGCGAGAACTCAATGCCGTTGCTGATGGCAAAAGCCTGTATGAGCTTGAAACCTACTCCACATCCACAGAGATGCTCATATGGATAAGTGTTGTCAAAGCGCTTGGCATTGAGGATAGCCAAAGCTGGAGGCAACTCGTCGCCAGGCACATGATGGTCACAGATTATGAAGTCGATGCCCTTTTCTTTGGCATAAGCGACTTCTTCGATAGCCTTGATGCCGCAATCCAACACGATAACAAGACCAACTCCCGTTTCCTGAGCATAGTCCACACCCTTTCGCGATACTCCATATCCGTCTTCGTTTCGGTCAGGTATGTAGTAGTCGATGTTGCTGTAGAACTGCTGAAGGAAGCGATATACTAAGGCTACGGCAGTGCAACCATCCACATCATAGTCGCCATAGACGAGGATGCGTTCCTTGCGTCCAAGGGCTTCGTTGAGGCGGTTCACAGCCTTCTGCATATCCTGAAACAGGAAGGGATCGTGCAGATCTGTAAGCTGAGGACGGAAGAACTTGCGCGCTTCCTGCACACTGCCTATGCCGCGTCCTATCAGGACACGGGCAAGGACAGGGCTGATCTTCAGCTCTTCTGCCATTTCCCCTGCAAGCTTCAGCTCTGCATCGGAAGGCGGAATATAGTTCCACTCGTAGTTCATCGTGAATTATGACGCTTGGAACTACTTGATGTATTCTGCCAAATCTGTCAGACGCATGTCTCCTTTGCGCAAGAATGTATCGTGCATAGCAAAGGCTGCGGCAAGTTCGTGATGGGTATGCCCACCTCTCTTTTCTGCATATTTCAGGTAGTCCTGCAACATGGGACGATAGTCGGGATGTGCCACCTTGATGAGTTCCTGTGCTTTCTGCATGTCGCTCTTGTGACGAAGGTCAGCCACACCATACTCCGTAATGACTGCATCGATGTAGTGATTGGTGTGGTCGATGTGACTTGCGAAGGGTACGATGCTCGAGATGGCGCCTCCCTTTGTGGTAGAACCACAGGTAAAGATGGTGAGATAGGCATTTGCTGCGAAGTCGGCAGAACCTCCTATTCCGTTCATCATCTTGGTGCCGCAGATCTTTGTACTGTTTACGTGACCATAAAGATCACATTCTATGGCAGTATTCAACGCGCAAACTCCGAGTCTGGCTATAACCTCGGGGCAATTGCTAATCTCTGAAGGACGCAAGACTAACTTGTCTTTGAAGAAGTCGATATTGTCGTAAATATCCAACAGACACTCGTTTGTGACTGTGAGAGAGCAGGCAGAAGCGGAGAGAACGCGTCCTTGCTTCATCAATCCGACTGGTGCATCCTGCAGAACTTCTGTGTAGATGTTGAAGTTGGGCACTTCCGGACATTGTCCGAGAGCACCAAGCACGGCATTTGCTCCGCTGCCAACTCCACTCTGCAGGTTGAGGAAAGTCTTTGGGATGAGACCTTGCTTGAGGTTGAGAAGCAGGAAGTCGGCCACGTTCTGACCTATCTGAGTGGTGATGGGATCTGGGTCTTTGAAGCTGCGAGCCTCATCAGGAACGTTACATTCCACAACTCCAACGATTCTGTCGGCATCCACTTCGATGTAAGGTTTGCCGATACGATCGCTCGCTTTGGTAATCATGATGGGTGTGCGGAAAGGATGATCCTCTATTTCATAAACATCGTGAATGCCCTTACTGTTGGGGCTGTGGAATGCGTTAAGCTCCACTATGATGCCTTCTGTAGCGAGACGACAGACAGTTGGGCTGATTCCTCCTGCAGCCGTGAGGTAGATGTGGGCCTTGTTTCCCACTTTCTCTATGGCGCAAGCTTCAATGATGGCCCAGTTCACTTCTCCGAGATAACCCTGACGAATCTGGGTTGCCATGTTCGAGAGGTTCAGGTCGGAATAGTTCAGAGTGTTGTTGTTGACGTTCTTACGGAAGTCGGGATTGGTCGTATAGGGTGCGCGGAAGTCGATTGCCATTGCATTCGAGAGGTCTCCGTCGCAACTTTGTCCTGTACTGGCACCTGTAAAGATGCTGATTTTGAAGGGTCTTCCTGCTTCATGTTCCACGACTGCTTTCTTAGCAATCTCTGCAGGAGTACATTTCGCGACACCAGCCGGAGTAAAACCACTCAGGCCAATTGTTTGTCCATTCTGGACAAGTGCTGCAGCTTCGGCAGCAGTAATTCTATTGAAATCCATGATGTGTGAGTTTATATTTTGCGCACAAAGGTACAAAAAAAAATGGAGAAAACCTACCTTTGTAAGCCTTTTTAACACACATCAATGTTGATTTATGTCAGAAGTGGCTCGTTTTTGTAGAAAGTGCGATAGTTTTCGAGCATCGATTCGCATAAAGAAGTCATGCAAAGCCCCCTTTTGTGTGCCACATTATTGTATATTTCACCAATAGAGTGCAACTCGTCGGCATCGGTTTCGAGCAACATCCTTTCGATAGGGCAAGCACGCAAACTCTCCTCATTATGAGTGAATCCGAAGCCGACAAAAAAGCCTGCATCAAGGAGAGAAAGCAGTTGCCGAGGCTTGCCTCGAAAGCTGTGAAACATCCATGACTGCTTGGGTTTCAACTCTTTACGCAAGCTGAGAAGCTGATCGAAGGCTTTCACACAATGAATGATGAGAGGCTTCTCCGTCTCCTCGCTCAAAGCAACTTGTTGAAGAAAGACTTTCTCCTGTACTTCCATCGAAGGTCCACGCAATCCATCAAGCCCGCATTCACCAATCGCAATCTTGCCTGAAAGGTCTGGAACGACGAACTCCTCATCCGCTTTCCAAGGGTGAATCCCCCAAGTGTCGCGACCATCAACAACGGCCACAACATCCTGATCTGCAGGAACTTGGTGTGTGTGGAAATCGATATACTTCTTCATCCTTATTTATACAGGCAGGAACGTTGAAAATCGTATAGTGTTACGATGGCAATCGTATAGTGTTATGATGGCGATCGTATAGTGTGACGTTTGCAATTTACTAGTGCGACGTTTGCAATTTACTAGTGTGACGTTTTACATCGACCTTAGCCTTCCTTTTTCTCTCGACCTGACTCTCCTATTCACATAGGCTTTCAAGGCACAGGATCATACCCGCTTCCACCCCAAGGATGGCAGCGGAGCAAGCGTTTCAGAGCAAGCCACAATCCCTTGAAAGGCCCGTACTTTTGCAAAGCTTCTACTGCATATTGGCTGCAAGTAGGTGTGAATCTGCACGATGGAGGCGTCAGAGGCGAGATGAACCGCTGATAGATTCGGACAAACATGATGAGCAACCAAGTCAACAGTTTAAGTGGATTATACCAAAGACTCGACGTTTTCATGGATTCTTTGCAATATGTTTTTCACCTTTTGAAACACCTTCTCCGTCGGAAGTTCCTCGTCGGAACTCCAAAGGAAAGCAATGTCGAGGCCACCATTCAAAGGCTGAAGCAGTTCTTTTTGCAAGCGATAAGCCTCGCGAATCTGCCTTTTGATGCGATTCCTCTTGACCGCTCTCTTGAAATATCGCTTTGATACAGAGACCATTATGCGCACCACCCCAACTTCGTTAGCCATATATATAGCGCGAAGAGGAAAAGCAGAAACCGATTGATGACTGCCGCTGAAAAGCTCCTCCAAAGCCTTTCGGCTACAAAGTCGCTCTTCTTTTCCTAGAGTGTGTAAGCCGACATTAGCCATTTGCCTTTCGCAGATGGTCGTCGATGGCTGCCGAAATGCTGGGATATTCAGGAGAAGGAGCTTCGATGTCGAGTCGCAAACCTGCATCACGAACAGCTTTCGCGGTGGAAGGACCAAGAGTGCCAATCACGATATCGCCTTGCTTGAACTGCGGAAAATTCTTCTTCAACGACTGAACACCACTAGGGCTGAAGAAGATGAGCATGTCGTAGTCGAACGGTTCGCCCTCCTTGAAGTCGTTGCTAACCGTGCGATACATCACAGCATCGGAGTGCTTGACATTCTTGCTGTCAAGCATTTCGCCAAACACAGGATTGTGAACATCACTAAGGGGAATGAAGTAACGCTCGGACTTGTGCTTTATCATGAGAGGAACCAGGTCGTCTATCTTGCCTGTAGAGCCAAAGAAAACCTTACGCTTGCGATATTGAACATACTTCTGTATGTATTGTGCTACCGTCTCTGTAATGCAGAAGTACTTCATGTTCTCAGGGATGGGAATGCGCATCTCCTTGGCTAAAAGGAAGAAATTGTCAATGGAAAGGCGCGAAGTAAATACGATAGCGGTGTGCTCCAATATGGAGATCTTTTGTGCGCGAAACTCCTTTGGAGTGAGAGGCTCTACCTTGATGAACGGACGGAACACGATCTCCACATTATATCGCTTAGCTATGTCGTAGTAAGGAGAGTTCGCCGAGGTAGGCTCTGGCTGCGAGATGAGTATCTTCTTAATCATCGTTTGTCGTAATTTTTCTGCTATAATTTTATCACGGAGAGATAGTCTGCATATGTCAAAACCTGTTGAATGACAAGCAAAGGTATCAGTTCGAGTGTGCAAAAGTACACAATTAAATGAAAAGTGCCATATAATTTTGGAAAAAATATCTTATATGTCTTAAAAAGAAGCAATATCTTGACCAAAATTATAAGACAAAGCGCCAAAAGCAACACCTTTTCGTGAGGAACAGGTAAATACACGACCACCATCGCCAAAACCAGAGAAAGCATCGCCTCTACCACATAAAGGAATGTATAAGCCCTTTGCATTGTAAAGATTTTTTCCTTCCTGAAGAACACCCAATTCACGAAACTGCTCATCATTCTCTTAGCCAGAAAATAGAGAATCCACAGAAGGAAAATGGCTCCAAAAAGGAGATAAGGTGTTTCGAAAAACGGGTAGTAGGCAACATCAAACTGCGTATATGTGAAAGTCACCATTGCAGCCGTAAGCGAAAGCAAGCAAATGGCAATCAGTCGAGTTGAGTATCTGAGCGGATCATCCACCAGAAGTTCGTTCTCCTTGCCTGGTATTGGGAGAAAAATATCTCGCAACAACTCCTTAAACTTCTTTTTGAGTCGCAAGACCAAACTTGCTGCAAGAAGGAAGCAAACAAGCAATAGCAACCCGCTCCACTCATTATGACGAATGCGAAAAGGTGTCTCTGTTGCCCAAAAGCCGAAGGGCTTGTAAGGAACTTCCGTATGCAATACGTTATCGCCCTTTGCCAGACCTCCGTCATCATAAGGGATCAAGCGCTCGACAATCGTGTCTTGCAACACAGAAGAGTCAGGCAAACAGAGCGTATCGGCTTCGTTCATATCTTGGCAAAACGACGTATACTTATATCCCAAAGTGGTGTTTCGAGGGCCATCCTTAGTGCCTCTTCTGGCGTTGGAGCTACCTTCCAGATGTCAGCATGAACAGGTCGCATGAAATTTTGGCTAACTGCTTGATTCAAAGTGTTTAGCAACGAATCGTAATAACCATTGGTGTTCAGCAGAACTAGGGGTTTGAGATAGAGTCCCAACTGCTTCCAAGTGATCAGTTCCATCATTTCTGCAAAGGTTCCACAACCGCCAGGAAGGAAGATTCCTGCATCTGTTATTTCTGCCAGCTTTGCTTGGCGTTCGTGCATATCGGCAGTCTCGATGATTTCAGTCATACCATTATGACACCAGCCTTCCTTTATCATAAAAGTAGGGATGACACCAATTGCTTTGCCTCCATTCTCGAGACAACCGTTCGCGCTCTCAGCCATGAGGCCTATATTGCCTGCCCCATTTACGAGAGTTATGTTTTGTTCTGCCATCAGTTGACCAAGCTTTCGTGCATCCTGGAAGTAGCAATCTTCTATCTGAGTGCTGCTTGCACAATAGACGGCTATCTTTTTATTCTCATTCATAGCGTTACTCAAAGAAACATTTCTTTATCTTTTCTACATAATCCAGCTTTTCCCAAGTGAAGAGTTCTACAGTTACCTCCTTCGTATCTCGATAGAGAGATTCGAAACGTTTGGTAACAATTTGGGGTTCACGCCCCATATGTCCGTATGCCGCAGTTTCCTCATAGATGGGATTACGCAGTTTAAGTCGTTGTTCGATGGCATAAGGAGTGAGTGTGAAGATGTCCTTAATCTTCTCGGCAATCTCGCCATCAGTCATATTTACATGACTCTTGCCATATGTATCGACATAGATGCTGACGGGTTCTGCCACTCCGATTGCGTAACTCAACTGTACCAGCATTTCATCTGCAACACCAGCAGCAACCATGTTTTTAGCGATATGACGGGCAGCATAGGCAGCCGAGCGATCGACTTTGGAAGGGTCTTTTCCGCTGAAAGCCCCACCTCCATGAGCACCTTTGCCGCCATAAGTATCGACTATAATCTTTCGTCCTGTCAATCCTGTATCGCCGTGAGGACCGCCTATCACAAACTTTCCAGTCGGATTGACGTAGTATTTGATCTTGTCATCAAAGAGGCTTTGGATTCTCTCGGAGCCTATACCTGCAAGCATTCTTGGGATAAGGATGTCTTTCACATCGTCAGAAATGCGCTTTTGCATGGCTTCGTCCGTATCGAATTCGTCGTGTTGTGTGCTCACAACAATGGTATCGATGCGCAGAGGTCTGCCTTCGTCGCTATATTCGATAGTGACTTGGCTCTTCGCATCTGGGCGAAGATAGGTCATTACCTTGCCTTCGCGACGGATTTCAGCAAGCGTTTGGAGGAGACGATGGGCAAGGTCGAGACTGAGAGGCATGTAGTTCTCCGTCTCGTTTGTAGCGTAACCAAACATCATTCCCTGGTCTCCAGCACCTTGCGAAGCACGGTCTGAGCGATCCACACCCCTGTTGATGTCGTCACTTTGTTCGTGTATCGCAGACAATACTCCACAGCTGTTCCCCTCGAACATGTACTCGCTCTTGGTATAGCCGATACGGTTAATTACCTCGCGAGCAATGCGTTGCAGGTCGACGTAGGCTTTCGTCTTGATTTCTCCGGCAAGGACAACTTGACCGGTTGTAACGAGTGTTTCGCAAGCGACCTTCGATTCAGGATCGAAGGCAAGCAGTTTGTCGAGTACTGCATCGCTGATTTGATCGGCCACTTTATCAGGATGGCCTTCGGAGACGGACTCCGATGTAAACAGATAACCCATAGTAGAATTAATTTTTTAATATAATTAATAATGTATGGGGAAAGAAGTCGGGCACAAATGCGCGAGGTGACAAGTGTTCATCCTCCTTTTAGCATTTTTTACTGTGGTTGCAAGCAGCCCAAATCTATCCACATTTTGTTTTTTGCGGCTGCAAAGGTACGACAATTTCTTCATATTTCATAATTCGCATTTCATAATTTTGCGCAATGTGCGAAAAAGTTGTAACTTTGCAGCCATAACTGTGAATTGTGAATCATGAATCGAGAGTTAGAGATAATGGCACCAGTAGGTTCGCCCGAATGTCTTGCAGCAGCCATCCGAGCTGGGGCTGACAGCATTTACTTCGGCATTGAGAATCTGAATATGCGAGCCCATTCTGCAAGCACATTTTCTATCGACGACTTGCATCGAATTGCTGAGGAAACCCGTCGATTTGGCATTAAAAGTTACCTGACGGTCAACACCATAATCTACGGAGAAGACCTTGAACTGATGCGACAAATCATTGATGCTGCCCACGAAGCAGGCATTAGCGCAGTCATTGCAAGCGATGTTGCCGTGATGCTTTACTGTCGAGAAGTGGGACAAGAGGTGCATCTGAGCACCCAACTTAACATTAGTAATGTGGAGGCACTCCGTTTCTATTCGCAATTTGCAGATGTAGTTGTCTTGGCTCGCGAACTGAATATGGACCAAGTGAAGGCAATCCATCAAGCCATCGAGGCTGAGAATATCTGCGGTCCTAGCGGTAAGAAAGTGCGTATCGAAATGTTCTGTCATGGAGCTCTCTGCATGGCTATTAGTGGAAAATGCTACTTGAGCCAGAGCAATTGGGGACGCTCTGCCAACAGGGGTGAATGCATGCAATTGTGCAGAAGACGCTATACGGTTCAAGATGTGGAAACGGGTACGGAACTCGACATCGAGAATAAGTACATCATGTCGCCAAAAGACTTAAAAACTATCCATTTCATCGATAAAATGATAGATGCGGGAGTTCGCGTCTTCAAGATAGAAGGAAGGGCTCGAGGACCTGAATATGTCGATACAGTTGTGAGGTGTTATCGAGAAGCAATCGACACTTTGACGGACCCCGAAAAAGGTCAGGAAGTCTTCCTCGAAAAGTTGGAAGAATGGGATGAGCGTTTGGCTCGCGTCTTCAATCGCGGCTTTTGGGACGGATATTACTTGGGACGGACGATTGCGGAATGGAATGACTGTCATGGTTCGAAAGCGACTGAGCGAAAAGTTTATTGCGGAAAAACCGTCAGGTACTACTCCAAGTTGCAAGTTGCGGAGTTCAAGATTGAGGCTTGCGAACTGAGTGTTGGCGACGAAATCCTCGTGACAGGACCTACTACAGGAGCCCTTCGCGCTAAAGTCAGCGAGATTCGCTACGACCTCCAGCCAGTCGAGACGGCTCAGCAAGGCTGGCACATCAGCATTCCTCTTGAAACGAAAGTACGTCGGAACGACAAACTTTTCGTCATCAAAACAGGCTCCTGAAATCAGTCCATCAGGATGCGTTTGAAAATGACTAAGGCGACGATTGCATTTGTATAGTGTTACGATTGCATTTGTATAGTGCGACGATTGCAATCATAAAGTGTGACGTTTTACAACGACCTTAACCTCGTTTGCAAACGACTGCTTTTTGATGAACTCGAACAAACAGAATGAAATCAAAGAAAACTACTTTTTCTTTGCAATCATCCCCTTTTTTTCGTAACTTTGCATCGTAAAACGAAAGCTCTCGCAAAGTATTGCAACGATGAACAAGAATGGTACAAAGAAGAGACACCACTTTATGAGGCTCCTTGCAAGGCTGCCTTTGGGAGTTCTGTACTTGCTGAGCGACATCGCCTATCCCATTGTATATTACGTGATTAGATACAGGAGAAAACTCGTTCGAGAGAACCTCGAATGTTCTTTTCCTGAGAAAGACAAGCAAGAAATCCTGCGCATAGAAAAAGCTTTCTACCGCAATCTTTGCGATGTCTTCATCGAAGCCTTCAAATGTCTCAACATCTCGGATCAGGAGATGCAAAGGCGAGTGGAAATCCTCAACTGCGAATTGCCGGAAAGACTGGCAGCTGAAGGCAAGAACATCTTCATGCTTCTTGGTCATCTAGGCTGCTGGGAATGGTATCAGGAAGTCTGTATGCGATACAACAAGCCTAAGAAAGGTGGTGAAATATACAAGCACATCGAGAACAGATACTTCGCTTCGCTCATGCACGAACTGCGCAGTCGCTGGAATACGACACAGATAGAAGCCAAACAAACAGTCAGAACTCTGCTCAAATGGAATGCAGACGGAGAACCTTTCCTGTGCGGCTTCATCCAAGATCAAAGGCCAGACACGAAGCCAAAAGATGCCATCACCTTCCTCAACCAACGAACATGCTTCGCTCCTGGAGCAGAAGAAATCGCGAGAAAGGTAAATGCTGAACTCGTCTATCTTGATGTGGAAAAACCTTCTCGAGGGCATTACAAGCTGACATTCACAGAGATGAAACCCAGCGAAGAAGACTGCGGAAGCCCTTATCCCTTGTCGCGAACCTTCTGGCGACTGATGGAAAAGACCATACAACGACAGCCCGAGATATGGCTTTGGTCACATAATCGCTGGAGCAGACGAACTCACTCATGAACAAAGACACACAAAGCAACTTCCCCATAGACGTCGTCATTACCTGGGTGGATGGTAATGATCCTGCCCTCAACGCGAAAAGAGCAGCCTTCATCCAGCCGAATGAAGCCCACGAAAAAGACATCGCCGCCCCCACTCGCTACGCCAATCGGGGCGAGATCTACTGGTGTGTTCGCTCAGTTAACAAGTTCATGCCTTGGGTGCGACGCATCTTCCTTGTCACAGACGAACAAGATCCACACATAGAAAGCCGTATTCCTCTTGAGATTGTCGACCATAAAGTCATCTTCCGAGGCTACGAACAATACCTGCCGACATTCTGCACATCGAGCATCGAAGCTATGCTCTGGCGCATTCCTGACCTTAGTGAACACTACATTTACCTCAACGATGACTTCATGATTTGCCGTCCTGTCACGCCAGAAATGTTTTTTCCTCAGCCAGGACAGGTTCTTTTGCATGCTCGCAAATCATCCCTCTTCTGGACACAAGCCTGGTATTCGTTCAAGTACTTCTGCGGCATAACTTGTCGCGTTAACCATATACAAAGGATGATGAATGCAGCCAAAATCGCCGGCAACAACAAGATATTCATCCGTCTTGCCCATACTCCCTACCCTCTCCTTCGCAGCACATTGGAGAAGTTCTACACCCAAAACCCAGATCGTCTCATTCAAAACATCCAGAATCGCTTCCGCAGCTTGCAACACTTCCGCACCGACGAAATCTGCTACACCCTGCTTTATGGCGAAGGAAGACTGCATCTCAAACCCGTTCGACCAGTTCTCATGCGTTACTATTCCAAGAAAGGAATGGCGCAACTGGAATGGACTTTGCGACGTGTGACCAAGCCTGATAGCAAAGTTTGCTTTGCATGTTTCTATGCTTTAGACCAAGTGAGCGACGACATCTATGCTCGCATCAGTCAGTTTGCAGAAGAATTGCTTAAAGAATAAAGAATAAGGACAATAGTTTCTGCCTTTACTTAGAAACCAAGCACACACTTAAGATAGTACTTCCAGAAGTTGAAGCAATGTAACAACCTCTGCCACAAACTTTTAGGAACACCAATAAATGTCCTGTCTATCATTTCTTGAGATGCCACATATTCAGAAAGGTATCTTCGCGGATAACGGTAATGTCGCACTAACGCTTCAATCTCTTTGTCCGTGAACTCAACATCAAAGACATCCTTATGGAAGCGTCTTACCCTTCGCACCTTTTCTTGAAACTTAAGAACAGCATTTTGCGTTGAGAATCCTCCACAAGAAAACGTGACAAAAGCCTTATTTACAAAACATCCTTTATGACTTGATGCAATAAGACGAAGCGTCAGATCATGGTCCCCACCCATGCGATAGGACGAGTCGTAACCATTCACTTCTATAAGAGTTGAGCGACGATAAAGCATGGATTGATGTGGAATGGTAGGGAATATGAAGATTCTGTGAAGGTGACGCTCAGGATGTCTGTGCAAACGATGGAGGAAAGGAGAACCTGTTGGCACTATTGGTGCGAAGGTGAAACTGCAGTCACTCTCTTCCAAAGCCTTGAAGGAAAGAGCAAGCCCATCGTTCCGATGATAGTAATCATCCGAGTTGAGGAAGATGACATACTTGCCTTTGGCGAGAGCAATTCCTCTATTCATCGCATCATATATGCCGGAATCCGGCTTGCTCAAGATGCGGATATCGAAACGTTTGTTCTCGTATTTCGAGAGGAATTCTAGTGTTCCGTCGGTAGAAGCACCATCTATTATGACATGTTCTACCGTTACTCCCGTTTGATTTTGAACAGAATCGAGGTTCAGAGCGAGCAATTCCTGTCTGCCGTCTTTCAGCGGATTGAAACAAACTGTCACAACCGTTACATCTGGGTTGGCTTGTGATATTTTGCCTAGTTTCAGCAGAACTTCGTCCTGAAAGGCTTCCGCAGATAGGTTGTTAGAGAACATGGTCGAATCTTTCTGGTATTTTAACTACGATTCTCAGCTCGAACATTGCAGGCTTATTCAAGGCATAAGGGGGTCTGCACCAAGTTTGACAGATGCGAGCAAAGCGGGTCCATCTGTCGAAATCGTGAGCCTTTTTCTCTGTTGCATACTTAATGGTTCGGCTTCGTTTGTAGATATGTTTCTCCCAACCTTGCGCCTTTCTATCCGCATCACCCAGTCTTTCTCCTAAAATCTTCTTGTCAGCATAACCGAAATGGAGCAAGAACAAGTCTTTGGCAATGTGGAAGTTGTGACCTTTTACACGATGAAAACCACTTCCCCACCTACAAGGTTTTGCGATGATGGAAGGCTTCGTATAGCGCGTTCCTATTTGTGCATAATGGCGTTGACTGAGGAAAGTCCGTTCCGAAGTAAGGTCTTCTTCCTCGCCAAGCTTTTGTCCGAAGTCGAGTCCTAGTGGAGAAAGACAGACATCGATGTCCTGATTCGACAGATATTCCTTGAGGCTCTGGCCTTTCTTGGGATCGACAACGATATATTCGTCTGCATCAACGCCTATCACCAACTCATAACCTTTGCCAAAAAGTTCTGCCGCTTTTTCTGACAGGAAACGCAATCTTTCCTTTTCTGCCGCAACAACTTGGTTCCCTATTTTGGGATGAAGGAATGCGTTAGTACCTTGACAAATGTCGGCAACTGCTTGATCTTCACCATCGTAATAGATGTAGAGATTTTCCTTTCCGAGTTCTCTTCCGTAATAATCCACCCACTTTTCGAGGAAGAAGTCGTCGTTGCGGACCATCGTAAGAGCGGCTATATGCTTGAGTTTAGGCATTATTTATCTCTTTTTTCACTTCTTTATTTTATGAACAACAGCAGAATTGTTGTGATGAGCAAAAGGATGCTGACAACAATAAGACTGTTAATGACTCTTTTATATTGCCTGCGTTTCTTCTGCATTATAGTGTCGCAAGTCTGGACTCCCATAGCCTTGAACAGACGAGGTTTTATTGTCTTGTATGCTTCCTTGTAGTCTATGCCTTTGTAGATGTCCAGATATTTCCTGACAGCCACTTCTATGTTCAGGTTTTCAAGTGCATACTCACGACTCCAAGCTGCCAGTTCTGGGCTATACTTCTGCATTTCAGCAATGAAACCTTGCTCGTCGAACTTAAGGCGGCTTGCCTTGCCTGTACAATTGCACGACATGCTTTTCTCAATATTATCAGGCGTGAGCATTCCTTCTCCCAAGAATTCACCCATATGATGTTCGCGAAAGTCGTACACAAGCGCAGTTCTTCCACAAGCCATCGCATCATAGGCCGACCTGCCTAAGCCCACAACAAGGTCGCTTTGGTTTATCATATCTTCTATCGCCCATACATTATCTGTATGCTTTTCACAGCGAAGGAACTTGACATTTGCCGCCTTGCAGCACTTTTGTATGAATGCATTCGCTTTGTCGGATTGGCATAAAGACAGAACTGTAGTGAGTTTAGGTGATACTGGTTTCTTAGGATAAAAACGCTTGCAATCAATTCCATTAGGTATGACGGTTGCCTTAGGGAAACCTAAACGCAAGATATGGTCTCTAACTTCCTCTGATACACCAACATAGGCATCTGCATAAAGCGAAGGTTGTTCCAGTTCAGGAATTGTTCCGTGACAGGTTTGGATGACAAATCCCTTAGGCCATAGTTCTTCAACAACTGTCATGTGATTTGCCAAGATGAGGTCATAGTGGTCAGCCGACATGAAAGGAATGCCTTGCTCTTCCAACTTAGAAGACACGTCGCCTCTAATGATAGCAAAGTGTTCCACCTCATGCCCAAGCCGCTTCAACTCCATTGCAAGGGCATAAGTGTAGTTTTCAGTTCCACCTGTCTTTTTCAGATAATGCGTGCCTAACAGTATCTTCATCGTTTTTCGTTTAATGCTTTCGTTCAGAGTTGCTGCATATCATAGAGGCGTTTATAGTAGCCGTCCTTTGCTATGAGGTCGTCATGCTGGCCACTTTCCACGATTTCTCCTTCGTAGAGAACATGTATGATGTCTGCGTTCTTGATGGTGGAGAGTCGATGGGCAATGGCTATCGTGGTTCTGCTCTTCATCAAACGGTCCAGAGCTTCTTGTACAAGGTGTTCGCTTTCTGTGTCGAGAGCGGAAGTGGCCTCATCCAAGATGAGTATTGGAGGGTTCTTCAGGATGGCTCGAGCTATGCTGACTCGTTGCCTTTGACCGCCTGAAAGCCGTCCTCCTCTGTCCCCAATTACCGTATCATACCCTTTCTCCGTCTCCATGATGAAGTCGTGGGCGTTCGCTATCTTTGCCGCTTCGATGACTTGTTCCATTGTTGCGTTCTCCACACCAAAGGCTATGTTGTTGAAGAAGGTGTCGTTGAAGAGGATTGCTTCCTGATTGACATTGCCGATGAGGGCTCGAAGGTCGTGAATCTTGACTTCGCGAATGTCTTTTCCATCAACGAGAATCTGTCCTTCGCAAACATCGTGATAGCGAGGAATCAAGTCCACCAAAGTGGATTTTCCTGAACCTGACTGTCCGACGAGAGCTACTGTCTTGCCTTTAGGAACTGTAATGTTGATGTGTTTCAGAACATCTCTTCCTTCATTATAATAGAAGGAAACATCCCTCATCTCCACTTTCTCTTCGAAGCTATCAAGCGGTTTTGGGTTCTCGCTCTCTTTTATGGAACTCTCTGCCTTGAGGATATAGTCGATTCTTTCCATTGAAGCGAGCCCCATCGGAATCATGTAAGCCTGTCTTGTAAGGTCCTTTATGGGGTTGATGACGCTATAAAGGATGACCATATAGAAGATGAAAGTGGAGGCATCGATGAAGCCTTCGCCTTCGAGAATCAGCCAACCTCCGAAAAGCAGGACTATGACGATGATGAGCGTTCCCATAGATTCCGATACTGGATGAGCGGCATTGATGCGCATCATCATGCCTATCATGCCTTTTCTGTACTTGTTGTTGATGTAGCTGAACCGCTTTGCCATCTTATCTTCGGCTATGAAAGCCTTCACTATTCGCAGTCCGCTCAAGGTTTCCTCTATTTGAGCCATTATCTCGGCAAATCTTGCTTGGACACTTGCAGAACGGCTCTTGAGTTTCTTTGTGACGGTTCCCATTATCCAAGCTGCTGGAGGAGTGATGACAAGCACGAAGACTGTCAACTGCCAACTAACGGTAAAGAGGGTGATGAAGCAGATAATGATGGCTATCGGCTTCTGGATAAGTGTGGCAATTGACGAGGTTATGGAGCTATCTACCAGTTGCACATCAGTACTCATACGAACGATGATATCGCCCTTCTTTTCAGCCGAGAAGAAACTCATAGGCAACCTCATTACCTTATTATATATGTCCATTCGGATATCTCGCACAACTCCAGTATTCAGGGGAACCATAATATTTGCTGCTCCCCAGTAACCTATACACTTCAGGCAAGTCATGAAGACAAGTATTCCACCCATCAGACAAAGCGTCAGGAAAGCTCCATGACTGTTGATTTGCCCTTGCACCCAGGCATAAGCATTGTTCACAATCAGGTCTTTATCCAAGGTGCTCCAGGTCCAGTCCCTGTAGGTATAGATGTTTTGATCTATCTTGAAGAGGATGTTCAGGATGGGAATAAGCACGACGAAAGAGAATACATTCAGCCATTGTGCTATGATATTCAGCACGACAGACCAGACAATGTACATCTTGTAAGGTCGGAAGTAGCGTTTTACTATGTCGAGAAATTGCTTTATCATCTCAGTTCATTAGTTCATTCATGCAGGGTCGTTGCAAAAGATAGCGTTTGACGTTGGCAATCGTAACACTATACAATCGCAATCATAACACTATACAATCTCAATCGTCGCCTTAGTCATTTTCGATGCATCTGTTCTAACTGGTCATAACTGGTTTGCAGGATGGATTTTGCTCGCAGTATTCGAAGCCCGTCGTCAACGGGTTCCTCCGTCATCACGGCTTCTCCATCGATGTCGTATATGCTGATACCGGTACTGTCCGCAAACAGTATTCCGGCTGGGTAGTTACAGTAAACGAACGGATATGTGTAGGTTTGGCTCAAGACATTACGGCTCCAAATGTATTCATCATGACTGATACCGAGTTGAGATAGCAAGGTTGCAGCGATATCACTCTGGTTCATAAGGACTTGCATCCTACGTGGCTCCTTTACAGCTCCCCCTGTCCAAAGCATCGGAGCCCTGAAGAAACCTGGATTTTTATAGCTCTGCTTATAGAGGTAACCGTGGTCTGGAATCATGATTACCAACAGGTTGTCCCACTCTGGAAGCAGCTTCAAGGAGTCTATCATACAGGCAAGACTGTAATCGGTATAGGCGAAAGCATTCAGAATCTCATCCTCCAATCGATGATATGGAACATCCCAAGGTTCATGACTCGACAGAGTCTGAGCCACAAGAAAATGGTGTCCATCCTTCCATTCGCTGATCAGTTGGCAAGCTTTCTGCAGAGCAGTACTGTCGTTCACTCCCCAAGAGCCGCTCTTTTGCTCGTCGGAAAAAGCCGTATCATCATAGAGATTGGCAAACCCGATGTCTTCCAAGAACTTACGCTTGCCCATATTCGTCATCGCTCCACCATAGAGATAAGCCGTTTCGTAACCCTCTTTTTCCAAAGATCGCGCAAGAGAAGGGAGCGAAGAATGCGTCTCAGCCTGCCTCATCAAACCTATATCCGTATAACTCAACCAGCCGCTAAAGGCAGAGACGGTACCTCTGTCTGTTCGGAAAGAGTTGCTGAAATAGTTTTCCCAAAAGATACCTTCAGGAATGAAACGGCTCCAACCAGGCGAAACATCTGGCAATCCTCCCAATTCTTCCACGAAACGACTGCCAAAACCCTCAATGAAAACGACCAGAATATCTGGTCTTTGTTGGGTGAGCAAAGTATCTTGAATGTCATCGGAAGGCTCTGGATAGAGTCCCTTAAACAGGTCTGATCTGTCCTCTTCAGAAAGGAAATTGTATCGATTGGCATAGTTTTTTGTCAAACGAATGCTTTTGGCAAAGGCATAGACGGGATTGACGCCAGCATGGTTGGCAAGTTGTGTGGGATGAGGCTTCGAGCTATAAACATCGCCTTGCCTCATGAAACAAACTCCTGAAACCACAAGAAAAAGCCAGATAATGCTGATGTTCCGCATCCAAAGGCATTCCGAGTTGCCATTCGGAAGCTTCTTTGGCGTAAGCAAGATGCAAGGAACAATCGTCCACAAAGCAAGCAAAAGGAACAATCCAACACGAATCAAAATGTAAGAAAGGCTGACACTATTGGTGGCTCCTTCTGGCGAAGCAGCATAACTCAGCACTACCATTCCGAGCTTGAACTGCCAGAACTCATACATCACAACATCGGCTACGATGATGGCTGCAACGGCAAGTCCCAACACAATATAGTAAGGAGTGAGCCAAGCTCTAAGTTTCAAGCCAGAACGACGAAGGGCAAGAAGTCCAAAAAGCCAAGGAATGATGAGCAACATGGCTGCCACCATGAGGTCGTGACCCACAAAGCCTCGCCAACAAGCACTTGCAGCATCAGAGAACGAGAGCTGCTCCACACACCTGTTATTCAAGATGAACCCCACCCTGCCTATCAGGAAAATGATAAGCAAATGACAGTAAAGGTACTCGAGAAAGTGTATGTTTCGCTTCATGGTTCTCTTTTTCTAGTTATTTTCTGCCAAAGTCGGCAGGTATCTCGCCCCATTCTTCTGTGTTCCATTTCAGCACTTCTGCGTGCTTGGGATTCTGCCAAAGCCAATCCTCGGCACGAATGACGAGGTCGAGCACTTGGGCTGTCTGCTCATCGCGCTTCAGCGTGGTTTTCGCTTTCTTGTTTCGCACCCAAGCCATTCCGCTGATGCTATCGCTATAGACCTTCATGTTCCAGCCATTCTTCTTGATGAAAGCGAGGGCATGAACGATGGCAAGAAACTCGCCGATGTTGTTCGTGCCAGGAATCGGTCCGAAGTGAAACATCCTTTGCTCGTTGCCAAGATAGACACCCTGATACTCCATCGCACCAGGGTTTCCACTACAACCTGCATCAACTGCAATGGCGTTGAAGTCGACTTTGCCTTTCAGTTTCTCGTAGTCCATTCTTTACATTCTTTCTGGAACCTCGATTCCAAGCAATCCCATACCATTCTTGACGACTTGGCCGACTGCAGCCGAGAGCATGAGTCGAACTTGTTGTTTGGCCTTATCCTCTTCCTTGAGGACGCTGAAGTCGTGGTAGAACTGGTTGTATTCCTTGACAAGATCGTAGCAATAGTTGGCGATACAGCTTGGATTGTAGTCCTGTCCGGCCTGACGAACTGCAGTTTCGAAGCCTTGCAGCCTTTGAATGAGGTTGATTTCCTTCTCTGCGAGCTCCACTTCGAAAGCCTTTTCGTCCAAAGTTATCTCGTCGTTCCACTTCCTCAAGATGCTTCTGATGCGAGCATAGGTGTATTGAATGAAGGGACCTGTATTGCCGTTGAAGTCGATACTCTCTTCTGGATTGAAGAGCATATTCTTTCGTGCATCCACCTTGAGAATGAAGTACTTGAGCGCGCCCATGCCTACGATGCGAGCTATCTCCTGAGCCTCTTGCTCAGTAATGCCTTCGAGCTTGTTGACTTTGTCAGCCGAGAGTTCCTTCGCATCCTGTATCATCGTGGCAATCAGGTCGTCAGCATCCACAACGGTACCTTCTCTGCTCTTCATCTTGCCGTTTGGCAGCTCCACCATTCCATAGGAGAAATGGACGAGATCCTTGCCCCACTTGAAGCCCAACTTGTCGAGAAGTATGCTGAGCACCTGGAAATGATAGTTCTGTTCGTTGCCCACGACATAGATCATCTTGTCGATGGGATAGTCCTGGAAACGCAGTTTGGCAGTACCTATATCTTGCGTCATATAGACACTTGTGCCGTCGCTTCGGAGCAGGAGCTTCTCGTCGAGACCTTCTTTGGTGAGGTCTGCCCACACACTTCCGTCTTCACGACGATAGAAGAAGCCTTTCTGCAGGCCTTCCTCCACCTTTTCCTTGCCCTCGAGATATGTTTCGCTCTCGTAATATATCTTGTCGAAGCTGACGCCAAGAGCCTTGTAAGTCTCGTCGAATCCTGCATAAACCCACTCGTTCATCCGTTTCCAAAGGCCTCGAACTTCAGGGTCATTCTGCTCCCATTTCACAAGCATTTCGTGGGCTTCCTTGATGAGAGGAGCCTCCTGTTTAGCCTGCTCCTCGTCCATTCCCTGCTTTTCCATGAGCTCGCGGACTTCCTCGCGATAATGCTTATCGAAGGCCACATAGTAATCACCAATGAGATGGTCGCCCTTCTTGCCAGACGATTCAGGTGTTTCGCCGTTTCCCCACTTCAGCCAAGCCAACATAGACTTGCAGATGTGGATGCCTCTGTCGTTCACGATATTTGTCTTAACCACCTTATTTCCATTGGCTTCCATGACTTGAGCCAAAGCCCATCCGAGCAGATTATTGCGGACATGGCCGAGGTGAAGGGGTTTGTTCGTGTTGGGCGAAGAGTACTCGATCATGACGAGCGGGCTGTCGTCTGTGACAGGAAGGAAGCCGAACTTGGGATTCGCCTGTATTTCTTGGAGCAGACCTATCCATTGACGCGAACTGATGCTCAAGTTGAGGAAACCTTTCACGGCATTGAAGCCGCTAATCACTTCCGGCATCTTCTCTTTCAGACGCTCGCCTATCTCCTGAGCCGTAGCGTCAGGAGCTTTGTGACTCATCTTGGTAAAGGGGAAAACCACGAGTGTTATCTGTCCCTCGAACTCAGGCCTCGTCTGTTGCAACTGCACCATCTTATCAGGCACTTGCTGACCATAAAGTTCCTCCACAATGGCTTTCACAGCCTCTGTTATCTTGCTTTCTATCTTCATATTGCGTTACCTTATATATATAATATGCGGGGGCAAAGTTACGAAAATCCTTTGGGAAAAGCAAGGAAAGAGAGCGAAAATAGGAGAAACAAGCAATCTAAACTGAAAACTTGGCTTGTGTCGTTGCCAAACGCATAGTGTTACGATTCGAATCGTATAGTGTTATGATTGCAAACGTATAGTGTGACGTTTGCAATTTACTAGTGCGACGATTGCAATTTACTAGTGCGACGTTTGCAATTTACTAGTGTGACGTTTGCAATCGTCACACGTTAACTTTGCAAGGACTCCCTGCACTTACTTCTCTATCACCATTTCAAACTGGCAGAAGGAGTCAGTCTGATGTGCCAAATGCTTAGTCATCGGCGAGATGCCAAACAAGGGACTATAGGTCGAAGCCTTTATGGTCTTGCCGTCAGGAAGGAACTCAAGAAGGCGAAGCCAGCCGTCTCCACCATTGCCTCCACCAAGATACTGGACGTTGAACATCATTTGATGAACATCCTTTCCTGCAGAGTTCTTGTCGCATCTGTAAGCATTATTCACTTCGTGATCGTAGCTGCTGCCAGGCTCTTTCCCATCGTCGGAAGCCGGATGACCTGTATGTCCGCACACTGCCAGCCTGATGTTCTTGCAGGGATAAAGCAGTTTCTCCCAAATCTCTCTGCCGAAATTGCGTGGTTGAATCTTGTATCCCTCGTTATCGGTGTACTTTGCAGTCTTGCCTCTAAGCAGAGAATGTGTGAGGAAGATGACAGTATGATTCTGATATTTCTCATTGTTACAGAGCTCTTTAGCCCAGTCGAGAACTTCATCTCTTGGTGCCCACTCTGTTCCGATGACGAGGAGCTTGCCCCAACTTTTCGTTTTGAATTCCCAAGCAGCATTCTCCAGAGAAGCCTTCCCTTCTCGATTGGGGAAAGCTGCTACGATGTGATTGGCAGTCAGATGGTTGCGTTCGTAGGTATAGTACTCAGGATAATGCGTGAAAGCCTCATCGCCTCGAGTGTAACCATACTCATGATTGCCTGCTGCTATAATGTAGGGAACGCGACCGTCAAGCCTTTCGAGACAATGGCTGGACCACTCCCACATCTGCTTGCTGGTCTGATCTACTGACCCTCGACCTGGCACAATATTCTCGTTTCGCTGAATCAAATCGCCAGTAAAAAGCACCGCCTTGATGTTGAGGTTCTCGATGTTGTCGGCCACCCAAGCTGTGCAGAGTTCGTAGATGGGCTGATAGATGCTGCGTTTTGAGTAGCTTTGCACATCTCCAAACACAACGAAAGTGAACGATTCTGAGTCGCTCAATTGCTGACGGTCAACCCTGTTTTGTGCCAAAATCATCGATGAAATGGCCCAAAAACAGAGTATCGAGAGAATTTGTTTCTTCATGGATCAGTTTGTTTAAGGCAGAATTTTACTGCTTTCTCGTCAGCTTGAACTTGGTCTTCTCGTCCATTTCTCCGTAGAGGAACTTGCCGTCGTTGCTCAATGTAAGTGTGTCCCTATCCTTTCCGTCTACGCAAATGACCATATTCTCCTTGACGAAATACTGCATCTTCTGAGTGGAGGGAATGACTGCGATGGCGGCTTTTATCGCTTTTCGCTTTGCCCAACTGATTCCGGCTTTCTTCATGGCTTCTTCGTCAACCTCCATTTTCATCTGCATCACCAGTTCTTTGTCCGTCTTGAAGGTGGCTGTGACGGATGTCTTCATGCCTTTCATGAGGGCTTCAGCCATTTTGCGAGCCTCTTCGGCCTCTTTCCTGACCTTTTCCTTTTCCTCGTCTGTCAGGGCTCTTCCCTTCTTCTTTTCGGCTTTGGCAACTTCCTCGCGAATGGTTTCGTCTATCTTCGAGTCAATCTCTTTCTGCTTGTTTTTGACCTCCTCGGCCATGACATTGGGATGATAATAGACTCTGCCAACGAGACTTGTCTGCGCTTTTGCCCCAACGAAGAATGTTGCAGCCAGAATGATTATTGAAAACAGTCTTTTCATATTAGTGTCGTTATTCGTTATTTATCCAGTATCTGAGCGGCATGCTCCTTTGTGTTCACCTGCTTGCCAGCAAAGATTTGCTCGATGATGCCGTTCTCGTTGATGATGAAAGTCGTGCGAATGGTGCCCATCGTCTTCTTTCCGTACATCGTCTTCTCGCCCCAAGCACCCATTTCTTCCAAGAGTTTCTTGTCCACATCGGCTATCAGGGGGAAAGGCAAAGCGTGCTTCTCCTTGAACTTCTGGTGGGATGAAGCAGAGTCTTTGCTCACGCCAACCACCTCATAGCCAGCACCTTGCAGTTCGCCATACCTGTCGCGCAGGCTGCAAGCCTCAGCCGTACAGCCACTCGTATTGTCCTTCGGATAGAAATAGAGCACCAGTTTCCTACCTTTGTAGTCACTCAGACGGATGTCCTTTCCGTTCTCATCTTTGCCCAAAAGCTCAGGAGCACGATCGCCAATCTTCATTTTCCTTGTAATTGTTATTGCCTATTCGAGGACAAAGATACTGCTTTTTTTCGAACAGACAAACGAGTGACGTAGAAAATCCTCTCCTTCCCTTTTTATATATATAATAATGTGTGACTGCTTTTTCCGTGGAAAATTATCGTTTTTCAATAAAATAATTGACATTTTTCTTGCAGGATATTAAGAAACCACTTACCTTTGCACCGAAATTATTTATCGTTTAACAATAAAACATTACTGTTATGAAGAAGAAACTTCGTTTGTATTGCGGTGTGCTGGCTGTGGTGCTGGTGGCTGCTATCGTGTGTAATAATTTTGGACTTTATGTGCCGACTTATAATGAGGGTGAGGAACTCTATTTCGGTGAATTACCTGAAGATTATACGTGTTATGAGATAACAGAAAACGATACGGTAACGTAC
>JAGCXU010000097.1 GCA_017961145.1 Bacteroidaceae bacterium
CATCGATACTCCGATGAGCAAAAAGCTTGGGATGGAACCTACGACTCAGGGCATCCACCATCTTGTCATGGAACAAGGGAAAGAGAGCAAGGAGGATGTGATTCGCGATTCCAGCCGAGCCATTCTCGTAACCGATTTCAATGGCGGAAATTGCGACCCTGTGACGGGCAACTTCTCGTATGGAATCGAGGGTTTTCTCATTGAAAACGGCATCATTACACAGCCCGTCAGCGGGATGAACATTACAGGAAACATGCTTGATGTTTGGCAAAGGTTGAGCCACACATGCAACGACGCAGACCCTTGGGAAACGGAAATTATCCCTACCCTCGCTTTCGAAGATGTGGCTTTCGGAGGTTGCTAAGGAAAACGTAACACGTTAAGTTGCCAAACGTATAGTGTTACGATTGCAAACGTATAGTGCGACGATTGCAAACGACTAACGTGACGATTGCAAATGACTAACGTGACGATTGCAAATGACTAACGTGACGATTGGCAACGACACTGCCCACGTTTTCAACCTTCCCTCGAGTAGTTCAAAAGAAAAACTTGTTTTCCTTTTGCTTTTCGCGCTTTTATTCGTAACTTTGCAGACAAGAAAACGACTAACCCTTCAAATCCGATGAAACAACATACTACCCTGCTCCTGCTTTCCTGGCTGCTTCCATACATCGTTATGGCAGGCATTCCGGAAAACTATTACACGAATGCGAACGGCAAGAAAAAAGCTGAGCTCAAGGCTGTAATGTACAGTATAATTTCCCCTCATACCGAATTGGGATACGGTAACCTTTGGAAAGCGTACGAGAATGTTGACTATCTGCCTGCCACAAACTCGTCGGGTCAGCATCAGGTAATGGATTACTATAGCGACAACGTGTACTTTTTCACAGGAAATGGCACAGCGGTAAGTGGGATGAACAAAGAACATGTTGCTCCCCAAAGCTGGTGGACAGGCGGAACAAGCGTAGCTGTAGGCAACGACCTCATTCAGGTCATTCCCTCCGACTCGAAGGCTAACAATGCCAAAGGGAACTATCCTCTGGGAGAAGTGACAGGAGCCGTTTCGTATCCGAGCAGTGGTGTTACCAATACTCGCATGCGAACAGGAAGAGATGCAAATGGGAAATTCGTGTTTGAACCCTGCGACGAATACAAAGGAGACTTTGCCCGTATCTTCTTTTATGTGGCAACGTGCTATCCCGACGTTGATTGGCAAAACCGCAGCGACGTGAATGTTTCGTTCAGATGTGAGGACTATCCGACCCTGAAAGAAGACATCCTGCCAATGTTACTGCGGTGGAGCAAGAACGATCCAGTTTGCGAATGGGAAATAACACGCAATGAACGCGTTTATGGAGAACAAGGTAATCGCAATCCTTTCGTCGATTTCCCCAACCTCGCAGAATACATCTGGGGCGATAGCGTCGAGTTTGCCTTCTCTGTTGACGGCACTTCCAGTGGTGGTGGAGGTGGCGACGATCCGATTCCAGACTTTGCAACTCTCGTGGAAAGTTCTTTGAAGTCAGGTCTCGACCCCTTCTTCGTTCGCACCTATGAAGGTTGTGATGGAGAGGTTTGGACAAGCAAATCCCAATACGGAGCAGTGGCAAATGCCTACAACATAACTGGCAAAACGGCAGACGAATACCTGATGGTCAACCTCGACCTGACTCATGCCGAAACGGCTACACTGAATTTCCAGCATGCAACGGGCTATAACAAGGGCGTTCCCGTGAAGGATATCTACTTCCAAGTCCTTGTCAGCGAGGACTACGACGGAGTTCCTGAAGATGCAACATGGAGGTTGCTCGACGTAACATTCCCGCCACTCCCGTCTAGCAGCTCCTTCTCAAACTTCGTTTCCTCTGGCGATATCAGCCTGAATTCCTATAGCGGCAAGGAAGTCACGCTTGCGTTCCGCTACATAAGCAACAGTTCAGCATGCTACGCATGGGAAGTAACGGATGTCAAAGTGACTGCCTATACTGTTCCAGATGCCCTGCCTCTCATTGCGGAAGAGGATGATTCTGAAGCCATTACATACGACATGATGGGCAGAAGAGTACCTTGGAACACGAAAGGACTTGTCATCCGAAACGGCAAGAAGATATTGCAAAAATAATAACGATGCGCTTCTTCATCACTCTTTCCTACGACGGGACTCGCTATCATGGCTGGCAGATTCAGCCGAATGGCGATAGCATTCAGCAATGTCTGCAAGAAGCACTCTCTACGCTTCTGCGCAAACCCGTAGAGGTCGTTGGTGCTGGACGAACTGATACGGGCGTGCATGCACGGATGATGGTAGCGCATTTCGATTGGGAAGAGGCTGTTGACGGAAAACAGTTGGCATATAAACTCAACAAACTTTTGCCACAAGATATTGCAGTTCAGGATGTTCGACAAGTTGATGAAGACATGCATGCACGCTTCTCTGCCACTTCGCGAACCTATCACTACTTCATCCATACACGTAAAGACCCTTTCCTTGCTGCTTATAGTTGGCAGATACCTTTCTCGCTCGACTTCGAGAAGATGAACGAGGCGGCAAAGGTGCTTCTCGAGTACAAGGACTTCACAAGCTTTTCGAAGGTCAATACTGACACTAAGACGAATCTTTGCGACCTCAAGGAAGCCTTTTGGGAAGAGGTTGCTCCGAATCAATGGCGCTTCACCATTACGGCCAATCGCTTCCTTCGCAACATGGTTCGAGCTATTGTGGGAACGCTTGTCGAGGTTGGCAGAGGGCGGATAAACATAGAAGACTTGCGATGCATCATCGAAGCGAAAGACCGTTGCAGTGCCGGTGAGAGTGTTCCTGGGAAAGCTCTTTTCCTGGTTGATATAAAGTATTGAGATGTGGTTAGTCCTAGCCTTTCTGAGCGCGGTTTTGCTGGGCTTCTATGATGTCTGCAAGAAGTATTCCCTTCGCGACAATGCGGTCATCCCCATACTTTTCCTCAACACGCTTTTCTGCTCGATTATCTTCCTGCCCTTGGCTTTTCAGACACCTTTCGGAGGTTGGGAGATGCAACGATACATCTTGCTGAAAGCCTGCATTGTGCTGAGCAGTTGGTTGCTTGGTTATATCGGCATCAAGCACTTGCCAATCACAATCGTTGGCCCCATCAATGCCACACGACCTGTAATGGTTCTCGTCGGAGCTTTGCTTATCTTTGGCGAGAGGCTGAACCTATGGCAATGGGCGGGTGTGTTGATTGCCATTTTGAGCTTTTTCTTGTTGAGTCGAAGTGGCAAGAAGGAGGGCATCAACTTCAGACACAATCGTTGGATAGCCTGTACTGTTGGGGCTGCTGTACTTGGAGCCATTAGCGGGCTTTACGACAAATACCTGATGGCAACGGATGGCGGTTTGGGTTTGCCTCGATTAACCGTGCAATGTTGGTACAACTTCTATCAATGCATCATGATGGGAGCGATGCTTCTCTTGTTGTGGTGGCCTAAAAGGAGGGAAAGCACGCCATTTAAGTGGCGATGGAGCATCCTGTTTATCAGCATTTTCCTCAGCCTTGCCGATTATGTCTATTTCTACAGCCTTTCGCTTGATGGGGCTTTGGTGAGCGTGATAAGTATGGTTCGCAGGAGTAGCGTTCTGGTCAGTTTTGTGCTTGGTGCCCTACTCTTTCACGAAAAGAATCTGCGGAGCAAAGCCATCGACCTTGCCCTTGTCCTTTTGAGTATGGTATTGCTATGGCTGGGACAATGAGCGGCTTATCTCACGAGTCTTCCCTTCTATCGTTTTCCTTTGCTCGCGAGTCAGTTCGCTTGTCTGCAACTCAAAGGTGATGGTGTCGTCGTTTTCTGAAAGCGAAGCTTTGATGAGCGGTAAGGCCTGCAATGAAAGGCGAACATCTGTATCGACATCTTCGCTGAGGAAATCATCAACGGCGGGTCGTTCGATGGTACGCGCCAACTCGTTCCAAGCAACATCAAAGAAGCGAATCCGACTGTCGGAAGCAGGGGCATTATAGGTCTGCACCATGCAGAAAGTGCTGTCGTTTAGCATTCGCATCTCCACAAAACAATGTTTCGAGAGTTGAAGCTTCAGATATCGTTCGTTTAGGACAAGCAGTTCCGAATGGTCTTCGAAGCGATTCTTCACCTCTGCCTTCATGTTGTTCTCGCGGAAATCAATCTGGTCGAGGCGATTGTTCTTGGTCAAAAGCGGGAAAATGCTATCTGGAGCCTCGGCATAGATGTCGCGGATGCGAGTCTGGGCGTTCAACATTGAACATTGAACATTGAACATTGAAGCGAAGGACAAGAGAAGAACAAGGAACCTCATAACTATAAACTATGGATTATTTCAACTTCCAGTCAGCAAGGTAGAAATGACTCTCCACAGCATCCTCGATGTCGTCCGGCAGATTGCAGAAGAAGTCGATTCCCGTCCGACGTTCAAGCTCGTCGATGGAGATAGCATATTTGGAACTTACGGCATCCACATTGTCTTTATGTTCCATCCAGTAGGCGATGGCAAAGTAGCCGCCGTTCGACTTCGCATATTTCTTGTTGAAGGCAAGAATGGCCATGTAAAAATATTTCGGGCAAACAAGCTTGCCGCTATTGCCCACCATATTGTAGTTGCCTTCGGAAATCGTTCCGCCCTTCACCACATAAAGCGTATCGCGGAAGATGGACTGGTCGTAATTGTTGCGAAGGAAGATTTCCAGATTGTACCAGATGCCTTGCTCGTTGAATCCTCCCAACTGTGGCTGTATGTTGCTAAGGTAGAAGGTCTGTCCATTAGCCTCTTTCGAGTTGAGTCGGTCAGCACTTCCAAGCAAATGGCCTCGCTGATAACCACTACCGGAATAGTCGCTATAGTTTGTGCGAATGGTTTCCGGAAGCACAGGATCGGGTTGGAAGGGGTCGCCCGTCCCGCCATAGCCATTGAAGTTCTGACCATTTCTCCAATTGTTTCGATTCCAATTCTTGTTGTTCGACGAGAAGCCGCTATACCATTTGTAGGCCGTCCAGCAGTTTGCTTTGAGCCGCGAATTGTAGCCGACGCAATAGTTCAGTTTTCCGTCTGGAAGGGTATGTACGATAAAGGCATCTGTTTCGCCCGTCTTGAGCGAAGGAATTTCCATGCCATGTATTGCTCCAGTCCTGAGAGAAGTTGGTGTTGTCGCCTCTGTGTAAAGGGTTTGGGACAACGAGGTATTGGCGTTCTTATTGACCTTGGAAGTATCTGGTTTGGGAACAGAGTCGCCACAACTCATGAGGAGAGCGAAAACAAAAAGAGATGCAGACAGCCAAATGCTTCTGCACCTCTTGTTATTTGTCTTTCTAACCATAAAACTTCTCCCAGTAAAGGGGGAACTTAGAGAGAGATGGTCTCTTTATTTCTTCATGCGAGCGTAGCGGCTCATGAACTTATCGACGCGACCAGCGGTGTCAACCAGTTTGCTCTTACCGGTGTAGAAGGGGTGAGAGGTGTTACTGATTTCGAGCTTGAACAGAGGATAAGTTTCGCCTTCGAACTCGATGGTTTCGCTTGTCTTAGCGGTTGAGCGGCTCAAAAAGCAGTCGCCATTGCTCATATCCTTGAACACAACGGGACGATAGTTCTCGGGATGAATGTCTTTCTTCATTTTTGTTTTCTCCTTTTCTTTGTGCCCCCGAGTTTCCTTCAATTGGAAGTAGATAAGGGGCTGATTAATATTTTTTAGCGGCTGCAAAGGTACGACTATTTTCTCAATACTGCAAATTTTTCTTCAAAAAAGTTACTTTACCCAGTCCATGATGAGCCGATATGCGATGGATGACGGGTCGGGAAGGAAGGGAAGGTTATCTTTTCTGTACCAACCGCCGTCGCTTAGTTCTGCTTTTTGGAGTTCGATTTCGCCCGAAAGATAGTCAGCCGTGAAGCCGACCATCAGGCCGCTTGGATAGGGCCACGGCTGCGAGGCAAAGTAGCGAATGTTGGTGACGCGAAGATGCGTCTCTTCCCAAACCTCGCGTTGGACGCATTCCTCCAGCGTTTCGCCTGTCTCGACGAAGCCTGCCACGAGGCCGTAATGGCGGTCGCGAAAGGTGTGGGCATGAACCATGAGTATCTCATCGCCTCGAGTGACGCGAACGATAATGGCGGTTGCGAGGCTGGGCCATAGTTCCTTTCCGCACTCTTTGCACTGCTTGCTGATTTCGGTCTGCCAACGCATCTCGCCTCCACAAACACCGCAAAACTTGCTATTCTGATGAAAATAAACGAGTTCTGCACACTTGCCTGCAAGCTGATAGTCCTCGGCAGGAAGGACGTGGAAACTCTTTCGAAGCGGCATCATTTGCAGGTCTGGCCTGTCCGTAATGGGCTTCGAGAGGACGCCAACGACAACCTGACCTCCAAGCAACTCTGTTACCTTTTCCCACGGTTTCAACTCAACAGGACAATCGCCAAAAGGGACAGTCCCCTCTTTCGTGAGCAGAATGTCCCCCTGACAGTAAATGAAGTATTTCTTATTCTTCACTCTTCACTTTACAGTCTCATCGACTTCTTTATCTCCTCGACTTTGGCGAGGGCTTTTTCTACGCAGCCGGCATAGCAATTGGCACAGCCCATCGTGTCCTTTATCTCGAGGTAGAACTTAATCTTGGGCTCTGTGCCGCTGGGACGAACGCTGACCTTCGTGCCGTCTTCGCAGAAATATTGCAGCACGTTGCTCGTGGCAGGCATGTCGAGGGCTGTTTCCTTGCCTTCGCCATTGCGAGCCTTCAGGGTCTTGAAGTCTTTTGCGAGCACGACTTTGCTGCCTGCAATCTCGGTGATGGGATTCGAACGATAGTTCTCCATCATGGCCTTAATCTCGTCGGCACCGCTCTTGCCGGGCTTCACCACGTTGATGGTGTGCTCGTAGCTGAAGCCGTATTCGAGGTAGATTTGCATGAGGAGATCGTAGAGCGTCATGCCGTTGTCGCGCGCCCAAGCTGCAATCTCGCAAATGAGGCAGATGCTTGCCGGAGCGTCCTTGTCGCGCACCTTGTCGAAGGGCAGGAAACCGAAACTTTCCTCGCCGCCACCAATGTATTTCTGCTTGCCTTCGCTGATGGCAATCTCGCGTGCAATCCACTTGAAACCGGTATAGCAGTCGCGCAACTCGATGTTGTTCTTCTTCGCCATTTGGGTGATAACCTCGGTAGTGACGATGGTCTTGACGAGGAAATCGGTGGGTTTGAGCTGGCCGAGCGCAATCTTGTTCTTGATGATATAATAGCAGAACATCATGCAGGTCTGGTTGCCATTAATGATGGTCCATTCTCCCTTGCTGTCGCGGCAAACGATGGCGAGGCGGTCGGCATCGGGGTCTGTGGCTACGACGAGGTCGGCATTGAGTTTTGTGCCAAGCTTCATGCCCAAAGTCATAGCCTCGGCATTCTCGGGATTCGGGCTGACTACTGTTGGGAAATTGCCGTCGATGACCATCTGTTCGGGCACGACGTGGATGTTCTGGAAGCCCCAGCTGCGCAGGCAAAGCGGCACGATGACGCGACCCGTTCCGTGCATGGCGCTATAGACGATGTTGAGGTCTTTCTGGCGAAGGATGACGTCCTGGTCAATCATGGCTTCCTTGACGGCAGTCATGTAGTCGAAGTCCATTTCGCCACCGATAATCTCGATGAGGTCGGGATTGCCCTCAAACTTCACGTCCTCGATTTTGACCTTGTTCACCTCGTCGATGATGCCGGTATCGTGCGGAGAGAGCACCTGAGCGCCGTCTTCCCAATAAGCCTTGTAGCCGTTGTATTCTTTCGGATTGTGGCTGGCCGTCACGTTCACGCCGGCCTTTGCGCCAAGCTGACGAATGGCGAAGCTGACCTCGGGCGTGGGACGGAGGCTCTCGAAGAGATAAACCTTTATTCCGTTGGCACTGAAGATGTTAGCAACGGTCTCAGCAAAGAGGCGACCATTGTTGCGGCAGTCGTGACCAACCACAACCGACAGTCCCTTCTGGCCGGGGAAGGCTTTCAGGATGTAGTTTGCAAAACCCTGCGTGGCCATGCCGACAATATACTTGTTCATGCGGTTCGTGCCTGCGCCCATAATGCCGCGCAGTCCACCCGTTCCGAACTCTAAACTCTGATAAAAGGCATCTACGAGGGCTGTTTTGTCCTCGTTCTTCATCATGGCAGAGATTTCCGCCTTTGTTTCTGCGTCATAATAGGGCGAATCGAGCCATGCCTGAGCTTTCGCTTCGCAATCTTTAATAAGCTGTATGTCCATAATGATAAGTTTTAGTATTTTTTTCTATGATTATTTGTCCGCAAAATTACGAAATTTTGAGCAATAGAGCAAATGGAAAGCGAAGTTTTTCTTAAAAATATCGAACGAAGAGAATTTCGTTGCATTTGCCAGAGGGTCAAATTTTGCGATGGAATGGGCGTTTTTTGAAACTTAGGAGCATTTTGGCCTGATGAGTTGGGAACATTTAAAGCAAAAAAGCAAACAAAACATGCTTTTTTGAGAGAAAAGTCGAGGCAGTATCTTTTATATATTATAATTAAAGCATGTAATTGGTGATATATATATTAGCAAACCACTCTCCCACTTTTGCGTTTGCTTTTTTTGTTTTTTTGCTTTTTTTTGCTTTACTCACAAATCGATGCCGTATTGCTGGCAAACCCACGAGACTGCTTTAGGCGGTAAAAGTTGGCTTCTGGGCTTTACGCCAAAACGTGCAAGTTTGTCACTATTCTGTGAGAACCATCTACGGAGCGTATCGCGGCTCACTCCTGCGGCCTCTGCTAGTTCGTTTTTATACATTGCTTTCATGCTACAAAGTTACGAATAAATGAGCACAAAAACAAATAATTCTTTATTTATTTTTGTCGAATGCGAGTAACTTCGAGATAATCTCAAAGTTACTAATTTTCTGTGAATTATGCAAGTTTTTGCCCCACTTTCTGCAGCAATAACCAGCAATTTCCAGCAATAAATTGCAATGCACTGCAAAAACCGTCAATGCAACTTAAAACTGTCGTACCTTTGCAGTGTGATTGAAAACAATCCCTGCCAAAAGCGAAACGCAAACACGTAACGATGGCCAAAGTCACACGTTATGATTGCAAACGTCACACGTGACGATTCACTTCGCAGCACGCCATATATGAAATAGGGAAACGCAGCGGCGCATCCCTATCCCCCAAAAATCTTTGAAATATTGATTATCCTACGCTTTGGCAAAAAGCCTCGTACGACTGCTCCAGACGCGCTATCTGATAGGGCTGAAGACGAAGAGAGAAAGTACCGGTCAACTCCTCCAGTCCGAAAGCAACCTTGATGATGCTCGCCACGTTGAAACTGCCTCCAGTACCGCGTTTCATCAGCTGTCGGGCGACCTTCAAGACCTCTGCCCTGTCGTGCTCGATGTAGCGCAAGGAACGCAGCAAAAGGAACAAACAAGGCAGGATATCGACGCGCACGAGATAGACCATCTGCTCGCGACCGCTTGGGATACGCATCGACGCGAAGAGCTGCTCCACCTGCTTCGGTTGAGTCAGTTCGGGCAGGATGAGCAACGCAACCTTCTGCCGCTCCACCTCGTTGAAACCAGCTGCCAGACGACAAAACGACGCATCGGAAAGGCTGGCGCTCCCGTTCTTCAAGCGCACCAGAAACGTCTTCATCAAGGTGATGAGATAGGCCTTGCTCTCGTAGCGCACCAGCGCCTCAGTCATCAGCCAATAAAGCTCCGCCGAACAATCGAGCAAAAGGCGCTCGCCAAGCATGTAGCCGGCAGTACGCTGCTCACTTCTCGAGAACGATTCGAGCAACGAGACAAGCCCCTCAGCATCGCCCGTCTGCACGACAGGAAGCAACTTCTGCTCGATGGTTTTGCTATAATGCTTTTCGGTCATCGATGAAAATTAGAAAATGTGAAATGTAGAAATGCAGAAGAACACCTTATCATTCTCTTATTTTCTTAATTTCTTATTTTCTGCACGTTGGCAAGTGAAAGACATCCTGTATTTCCTTCATCGCCTCGTCGGTCATGCCTTCAGGATTGAAGCCCATCGATTTGGCGCGAAGGTAGATGGTGGCCGCCTTGTTGAGCACGTCCGTCTGGTCGAAAGCGTCCATGATGTCAGTGCCGACAGCCACCGTACCATGCTTCTCCCAAAGCACCACGTCGTAGTCCTTGATTTGCTCCAAAGTGGCATTGGCCAAGTCCACGGAACCCGGCAAGGTGTAGGGCACGATGCCCAGCCCAAGCGGCGCGAAAGCCAGCGTCTCGGGAATCATCGACCAGAGCAGACGCGTGAGCACATCCTTGCCAAGAAAAGCAGGATTGTGGCTCATGGCAACCAGTTCGATGGGATGCGTATGGAGGCTCGCCTTGTAGGTCGAACCGCTGGCAATCAGGTAGTCGTGAATGGACAGATGCGAGGGCAGTTCGCTGGTCGGCATGACAGGCTCGTCGGCAATGATGACGTAGGATGCGCAGTCGTCCAGGATGCGAATGATGCTGCCATTCTGCATGGGCCATCGAGCGAGGTCGCGCATGCGTTTGCCAGTCCCTTTGCAATAGAAATAGCAGCCCTTCAGGTTGGGCAAAGTCGTGCCGATTTGCAGCGGCTCGGAAAGAGCTGAAAGGGCTCGCATCTCGTCGTCCACGAACGCCGTGATGTTGACGGTAATGTTGCCACCATTGCGCTCTGCCCAGCCCTTCTGCCAAAGGTAACCAGCCACCTCGGCAACCTTCTGAATCTCGTTATTTAATGCACTGTTCATAATTCACAATTCGTTTTCTCCATAGCGTTCTTTCGTTATCTGCTCGAGCGACTTGCCGCGCGTATTTGGGCAGCCCAGCACACCTATCACGAGGGAGAGCAACAGGAGCACTATCATGCAATAGGCCGCAAGAGTGAAGCCCTCGCCGTTCTCGCCGTAAATGAAGGTGAAGACCAGTCCCCAAAGCGCTGAAAGGCCTCGAACTATAAAGAACATCAGGCCTTGCGCTCCTGCACGGAACTTGGCGGGGAACAGTTCGGAACCCCAAAGTGCATAGAAAATCTGCACGCCCAAACCGCCGTTTATTCCCCAAAGAATCGAGAACGCCCAAAGGCTGCCAATGCCACTCACACCCTTGATGATGACCAGCCACGTGGCAAGTCCGGCAAGCAAGCCAAGCACATAAACTAATTTGTGAGAAATCCTGTCGATAAAGAATGAAAGACAGAACGTTATGACCACCACAACAACCCAACCAATGCAGCTGAGCATGTTGGCATATTCGTTGCTCAATCCGCCTGCCGTTTCGTAGATATGCGGCTGGAAGAACCCCATCACGGAAGCCACGAGATTCCACGTCAAGTAGATGCTGGCAAGGTAAGCAACCGTGCGAACAGCAATCTTGTTGGTGAACAGAATCTTGATGTTATCCACGATGCCGTTCTTCTCCTTCTCCCTACTCTCCTCGAAAGCCGCACTCTCATCCAATTGCCGCTGCAAAGTCCAAGCCACGAAGGCAACCACGAAAAGCGTGAAGAAGACCACGCGGGAACTGAACACCTGAACGGCCTCGACTGGTGCATCAGTTCCGACGAACGCATGAGCCACGCTTTCAACAAGGCCATAGAGGTAGCCGCCAGGAGCGAACAGCATGCCAAAAAGCAGGATAACCATCGGCCCGAAGCCCCACGACATCTGCGAGATGCAGATATTACGGCCTCGCTTGTTCACCTCCGAACTCTCGGAAATATAAGTCCAAGAAGCAGGAACGCCAATGCCCACGGAAATGCCCGTCACCAAGAAGCCGCAAAGCAGCATCGGAAAACTGACGGAACACATAATCAGCAAGACGCCCAACATATAGACCAAAAGGTTGTAGGTGAAGATGAACTTTCGACCAAACCTGTCGGCAAGGAAACCACCAATAATGGCTCCGATTGCAGCACCTAACGCATTGGCACTTATGGCATTAAGCCAACCAAGATGCATCTCGCTCAGCCCAAGATAGTTCTGCCAAAGCGTAATGCCACTCGCCCCAGCCACAATGGCTCCGGCATCAAGATAATTGTTCAAAGAAACCGCAAGGGTGCTCTTAAGAGACGATTTTGCCATAATCAACGCTTACTTGTTACATTCTTTTCGTATTCCTGAATTGCGGGGATGAACGCCTCGCCAACAGGTACATTATTCTTCAGGTTGAAGTAATCGAATACCGCTCCGAAGGGCAGGCTCTTAGCCTCTTCCAGAAGAGCAAGACGTTCGAAGTTCTGACCCTTATCCTCATATTCGCGCAACAAGGAAAGTGGCTCCAAAAGGGCTTGCAGCACACATTTCTGCGTTGCTCGCGTTCCCACCACATACGCTCCGATGCGATTGATGCTGGCATCAAAATAATCGAGTCCGATATGGGCACGATCGAGAGCATCGGCACGAACGATTTCCTTAAAGAGGTCGAGCGTCTGGTCGTTCATGATGGTCACGTGGTCGCTATCCCAACGAACGGGACGAGAGACGTGGAGCATCAATTCGGGCACAAACAGAAGCAGCGATGCCACCATATCGCTCACGTTTTCCGTTTGCTCGTAATGACCCGTATCGAGCGTATACATGAGTTTCCTCGTAGCACAATATCCTGCCACAAAGTCATGAGAACCAACGGTATAGGACTCCAAGCCAATGCCAAAGAGCTTAGCTTCGAGACAGGTCTTCATGTTCGGCAGCTCTTCCTTTAGAATCTCGTCGAGGCTCTCGGCAAAGATTTCACGATAGCGCTTCCTCTCAACAGTAAGGTCCTTCGAACCGTCGTGAACCCAGATGTTCATGATGGAAGGGTCGCCTTGTTTTTGTCCCATGTAATCGGCTATGCGACGGCAACGTTTCGTGTGCTCAATCCAAAACTCGCGAATAGCAGGGTCGGGGTTGCTGAGCGAAAGATTGCCGCTCTTGGGATGCGAAAAGCTTGTGCTGTTGAAGTCGAGCTTCAATCCTTGCTCCTTCGCCCACTCTATCCAGCTGTCGAAATGCTTTGTTTCAACCTCGTCTCTATCGACAAACTGGCCTCCAAAATCGCCATAAATCTCATGGAGGTTCAGTCGATGGTTGCCTGCAAGAAGGCTCTTCGCAAAAGCCACATCAGCACGAACCTCATCGATATTGCGGGCACGACCAGGATAGTTGCCCGTCGTCTGAATACCACCGCTAAGGGCTTCATTTCGCTCGAAGCCCATCACATCATCCGTCTGCCAGCAATGCAGGCTGATAGGCGTTTTCTCCAATTGAGCGACGGCAAGGTCGGTATCGACGCCAACAGCCGCATAACGCTCTTTAGCAATCTCGTAGGACTTTAGAATCTGTTCTTCTTTCATATATTTCGTTATTTATATTCCTTTATTTCAATGCTTTTCCTGACGATAGCACGCATTTCCGTGAGCGAACCAACCAAGCCTGCAGCACGAATTTGCACCAAAGCATTGCCCAGCGCGGTTCCCTCTTGCGGCCCTGCAACAACGGGAATCTGGAGCGCATCGGCAGCCAACTGCATCAAGTAGCCGTTTTTGCTTCCCCCACCAATCACGTGAAGTCGCTGGATATCAACAGGCGTAATGGCTCGAAGAATCTCGACGACTTCTGCATATCGCTTGGCTAAACTGCGGAAAATAATGCGCACATAATCAGCAGGTTGCTGGGGCAAAGGCTGATTGGTTTCGGTCAAATAATCTCGAATGGCTGCCGTCATCGAATCGGGATGGGCAAAACGCGGGTCATCAGGATTGATGAGACTTTCGAGAGAGGACTTTAAACAAAGCGCATTCAACTCGTTCACATTCGAAGGAGCCTGACCTTCCGTCCATTCTTTCCTGCATTGCTCCAGAAGCCAAAGCCCTGTAATGTTCTTGAGGAAACGAATCGTGCCGTCCAATCCGCCTTCGTTCGTGAAGTTATATTTCAGGCTTTCCTTATTTATAATAGGCGTCGGACTCTCGATGCCAAGCAAGCTCCAAGTACCACAACTCAAGTAAGCATAATTGCCGTCCTCAGCAGGAATTGAAGCCACAGCAGAAGCCGTATCATGACTTCCCACAGCTACCACAGGAACAGGACCTAATCCAGTCATTTCCTGAACCTTACGACTCAACACACCTACCTGCTCGCCAGGCATTACGAGACGACCGAAATGCTCTCTTTTCATGCCAATCGAGGCCAAAACCTTCGTGTCGAGGTCGCCAGTTTGGGGATTGAGCATCTGCGAAGTGGAAGCAATCGTCTGCTCCATAACCGCTTCACCTGTAAGCATATAGACAAGCGCATCAGGGATGAAGAGCACCTTATCTGCCCCATCAAACGCGTTCTTGTTCTCGCGACGAATCGTGTCGAGTTGGAACAAGGTGTTGAAAGGCATGAACTGGATGCCGGTCCGTTCGTAGAGTTCCTCTTGCGACATACATTCCGCAAAGTAACGCTCCATCGCCCCATCCGTATGAGGGTCGCGATAGCAATACGGCAAACCAATCAACTCGCCATTCTTGTCGAAGAAAGCCACATCGCAGCCCCAAGTATCTATACCTATACTTGTGAGCACAATCCCCTCTGTCTTAACCTGTTGCAAAGCAAGAAGAATCTCGTCGTAGAGGTGAGGGAAGTCCCAGAAAACGTGTCCGTCGCGATGAATCTGCGTAGTTTCGAAGCGCGTCAGTTCGCTCATCTCCACTCGCTCTCCATTGTATTTTGCGATAATTGTGCGGCCGCTTGTCGCTCCGAGGTCAATCGAAAGATAATATGTAGGAAGCATCGTTCAGTTTTCTTTTTTCTTCGTCAAATCCATGCAAAGATATAAAAATTATTGCATAAATAAGCAGTAACGAACAAGATATTGCTTAGGAACACACATTTTTGACCATAAAAAAATCATTTTGTTACATTATCATCAGTTTTTAGCGGACGACATGAATCCTTTTATCAGGCGATAATCTGCCACGAGGCACGTTATGATTGCGAACGTCACACGTTATGATTGCAAATGTCACACGTTATGATTGCAATTTAACTGTGCCACAAAAAAAGAGAGTCCACGAAGGAACTCTCCATTTAACGCTTTCCGCGTTCGAGCCTCTTGTCGGATTCGAACCAACGACCCCGAGATTACAAATCACGTGCTCTGGCCAACTGAGCTAAAGAGGCGGGTGGGAAAGCTTGCTATATCGCGCCGCTACAACCTACTGCCCTTGCTGCGGTCAAGCCCTGGGG
>JAGCXU010000098.1 GCA_017961145.1 Bacteroidaceae bacterium
GAGGTACCTTCGGCCTTATCGTTGCCCTGTGGTTCTATGTCCGCAAAACCAAACTCAGCATCTGGCGCGTGTTGGACAACATAGCTATCGCCACAGGAACGACAGCCTGTTTCATTCGTCTGGGCAACCTGATGAACTCCGAGATTATCGGCAAGATTACGGATGTTCCCTGGGCTTTTATCTTCGAGAAGGTAGATATGATGCCCCGTCATCCTGGTCAGCTCTACGAAGCCATAGCCTATGCTGCGCTCTTCTTCATCATGTGGACACTACACAAACGGATGCCAGAGAAGATCAGTACCGGCTGGTATTTCGGCTTCTGTCTGATGTATATCTTCACCTTCCGTTTCTTCATCGAGTACACCAAAGAGATACAAGAAGCCTTCGAGGCATCGCTGCCCATCGATATGGGTCAGATACTCTCCATCCCATTTATCATCCTCGGCGTGTACTGCATGCTAAGAGCCCGCAAATGAAAACAATGAAAAACTGGAGAAATATCTTTGTGATGTGCTCTGCCGTACTCTCCTTCGCCTCTTGCAGCAGCGACGAGCCAAAATATGCTGACCCGGAGGCACACGAAAAGACCGTGCTACTGAACGAACAGTATGGGCCGCTCATAGTCGGCACATGGCACTACGAGAACATCAGCGACAGTCAGCGCTACTTCGAGCGCCTCACCTTCCTGGCCGACGGCACACTGACGGGTATGCGCAAATGGCAAACCCGCAAGTTCGTCACCATCGACGGCGAGCAACGCTATACCGATTGGGAGAATGTGGAGCCTTTGGAAGGAACTTTCTCAGGTACATGGAAACTGAGTTACTATAGCCCGGAAGGGGTAAATGACGAGAAGCGCAACTGCCTGTTTCTTAATGCCCAATATGAAGGTGCAAATAGTGGACACATGGCCTACTCCAATATTGCCACCTTCGACTACGCCGATGAAACGACGCTTCGATTCGAAGGATTTTACTTCAAAGACAAGGATGGATGGATAACCTTCCTTCGCGGCGATCAGGAGCCAAGTTTCTAATAAACAGTCATAGGCATAGCAACCATCATTACGGTTGCTATGCCTATGAACTATACATTACTCACACTCCCATACCACGTCTCTTAGTACCGTCCCAATTGGTGAGGGCATTATCAGAACCTCCACCACCACCTGCACAGAATCCGGCTCGTCCTCCAGCTGCGATAAGGAGTCCTTTCACCAGATCTTGGGGGACATTCATTTCCTCGCATAGTTGCTCAGTTCGCTTCTTGGTGAAATCATACATGTAGTCAGTCGTTCCTTTCCAAGACACATCATCCAAAAAGTTATGAGTGGCCTGCATACGCTGTTCGTCGTTGGACGGATCGAGGTTGTTCTGGATAGCTTTGGCAATGATACCCTGGCTTATCATCCTTTCATCTACATCTGAGAAGAGGGACTTATGGCCCTTAGTAAAATCCAGAATGGCAGTAACGGCATCAGCTATCCACTGCTCTAATTGCTGCACGAAAGCTTTCTTGTTTTTCTGGATGCCGTTCCAAATCCCTGCAATCTCAGGAACTTCCATCATTTCTTTGATTTGCCCCTCTGTCTTAGTAAGCCGATGAGTCATCTTGATGGCAATATCGTCGGACTTGTCAGCTCGGGCATTGGCTAGTTCGCACTCCTTCTGGAGTTTACCGATTTCTGTATCCTTCTCTTTGCGGAGATTGCTGATAGCCGTCTCGTCCATCGTCGACATTCTCTTCTTCAACATTGAATTCTCGGCTTCCAGTTTCTTGTTAGCCTTGTGCAGCTGTTTGTTCTGCTCAACGATGTCGGCAATCTCCTTCGTCGTCTTTTGATAGAGTGACTTACCATACTGTTTTATCTCTTTTTTCTGTGCAGCCTTAGCTTCTATTAGTGCTATCTGCATGTCGGTGAAGATTTGCTTTGCGGCCTTCTTACAATCCTCCTGCCATTCCTTGCGACCGAAAGGAGGAATGGGCTTTTCAAGTTCTGCCAGCATAGCCATTCTTGCCTTGATAACAATCGGATTTGTATCAAGTTCAGGAACCTCCAACTCTTCTTCAGTGATATTCATAGCCTTGGCATACGACTCCCACTTTGCAAGATCCTTCTCCGTCTTGGCCTTCCGCTGCTCTGCTTCTACAATGTCATATTCAATCCTTGCCTTCTGCTCTTCAGCAGCTTTCTTCTCGGCCTTAGACTTTGCAACAGCATCTTTGGCCTGACGCTCAGCCTCCAGAACGGCCTTGTTCTTATGGACACGATTGCGACGCTCTTCTGGTGACAGCATGGATATATGCTCTCCACGTTCCAGCCCGTACTTATAGCCCACCTTGTCATGATAGTCGGTGTGAATCTGTTCCTTGGATGTGTTGAACTCATACTTATTCTTACCCCACACGCCTGCGAAAGAGACACATTCCTTCTTTCCCCTTTCAGCCGTAGTGGATGCACGGCCTCTTGCTTTCGTCATGGCAACAGGGATGGTCTGAATATGGATGTGCGGAGTGGTTTCGTCGCAATGCACGTCGAAGCCGATGATATTCTCCTCACCCCAGCGTTCACAAGCCCAGGCGTATGTATCTTTGGCCCAGTCCTTAATGCCCTGTCGAAGACGGACATTGGCATTGCTCGTCTTGAGTGTGAAATCAACTCTTTGGTCACCAAAGGCAAGACGCGTCAGCACGTCATGATCACCACTGACAATGATACCAATGGTACAGTTAGGACTGTTGTTAGCCACGACAGAAGGATTGTTCTTGTCTTTGTACTGCTTGAAACCGAGTTGGTCAAGCCGTTGGAGTAACCTCTCATGAAGGGGTATAGGGTTGGAACCAAGGGGTACAATCTCGCCATCACCGTTAATCTCGAAGTTGAGGTGCTTGCGGGTGATGTCATAGTGGTTGTTCATATCGTGATTCTTCAGACGATATGTTTCCTCGTCCCATCCACGACGTTCGGCTTCATTGCTTTCGGACGCAGAGAAGGACTTCGCTGGATTGCCGACATGAACGGCGGCATAATGCTTGTCTCTTATTTCTAAACTCATATTATATTTTTTATGTTTGCGAATTAATGGTTATCAGGTCTCGGGTAAAACCTGAGTGGAGGGTCGAGGGAGAAATCACTCCCTCGCAGACGGACTTGGCACGGCTGTGGCTGCATCCGCCATGTGGTGCGGCTCAGACCCTCGGAGAGCATAATGGGACTTTTGAAGGAGTGCAACGATTCTAAAAGTCCATATTATGTTATGGACTATTTCTATTAGTCTTGCGCTGAATAAGTTTCCATCGTAGGTCAGGCAGAGGCCCTACATAGTGTAATTCCTCTTCATCGCATATCTCCAGTCCCAATTTATCAACGAGTGATTGAACAGCAGAGTTCCGTCTTATCATGTCTGCCAGGATCTCGTGAGAGGTAGCTTTCATCAGGAAGAAGTCTGCAATGTCAAGACCTGCCTCACGATGCTCGTCTGCGGCTTGCTGCTCTATCACATCA
>JAGCXU010000099.1 GCA_017961145.1 Bacteroidaceae bacterium
ATGGTTTTGCCGAAAGCCTCCAGCCTTGAGACAAGTTTCTCAAATGCCGGTTCCTGCCCCACAAGCGGAGGCAAGCAGGCTAGCAAAAATATTATTGTACAGGCAAAGTGTTTCATTCATTAGCTTTTTCTTATGCAAAGGTACGAAAATTTCCTGACACCACCAAATTTTCACGTGCCAATTCGCACCGTTTTTGACAGAAAATAAACGAATTGAATGAGTTGACGAGTGTACAGGAAATTCTGGTTGCATGGTTGCAGGTATCAGATGCCAAAAATATGCAACCAACATGGAAAAGAAAATTCTATTATTATATAATATTATATTATATAATAATAGACATCAAGATGTGAGGATGGTGTCATATTTTTTGGTTGCACAATTATGCAACCTGCAACCTTCAAATAAAAATCGCTAAAATTGCTGCTGAAAATCGGCCAAAGGTTGCGAGTAAGCGAGAGAAAAGCCGAGCTAGCTCGAACTTTTCCGAGCGGAAGCAAGCTCGACGCAAAAATCGCTCGAATTGGTGTTGAATCTTGCGTCAAATCGATGCCTGAAATTTGGTAGTGTCGGAAATTTTTCGTACCTTTGTAGTGGATTTAGAACAGAGGTTCAAGGCATCGAAAACAGGGCCCGTTTCCGCTGCATGAACTGACGCTCAGGAATCCAATTGAGAGGTGAGTCCTTAGCTGCAGACAAGGGCAAACGAGGCACAGCTAAAATGCAAACGTAACACGTTACGATGGCCAACGTAACACGTTACGTTCCGACACGAAGCACGCCATATTCGGTAACAAAACACAGATTTACGGAGGCAAAACACAGGATAACACAAATTTAGTTGGCTATTTGAAGAATTTACACTACTTTTGCACACGATTTCAAAACAAACGGAAGGATAACAGACAAAAACACTATCACAATGAGCAAGCCTTATACCACAGCCATACTCCTGCTGCATTGCCCCGACCAGCAGGGCATCATCTCGGAAGTGACGAAGTTCATTACCGACAACAAAGGCAACATCGTCTATCTGGACCAGTACGTCGATAAGATAGAAGGCATGTTCTTCATGCGCATAGAATGGGAACTGGAAGGGTTCCTGATTCCGCGCGACAAACTCTACGACTACATCACGACGCTCTATTCACAGCGCTACCAGATGAAGTTCAGCCTCTACTACAGCGACAAGCGTCCACGTATGGCAATCTTCGTCAGCAAGATGAGCCATTGCCTCTACGACATGCTGGCACGATGGAAGGCTGGCGAGTTCGACTGCGAGATTCCCTGCATCATATCGAACCACGAGGACTTGCGCTATGTGGCCGACCAGTTCGGCATCCCCTACCACGTCTGGAGCATCAACAAAGACCACTCGAACAAAGCCGAGGTGGAGGCTGCAGAGATGGAGCTGCTTAGGAAGGAGGACGTCTCGTTCATCGTCCTGGCACGCTACATGCAAATCATCAGCGACGAAATGATAGCAGCCTATCCGCACCACATCATCAACATCCACCACTCGTTCCTGCCCGCTTTCATCGGCGCAAAACCCTATCATCAGGCTTACGAGCGAGGCGTCAAAATCATTGGAGCCACCAGCCACTACGTAACTGCAGAACTCGATGCAGGCCCCATCATCGAACAGGATGTGGCCAGAATCACTCACAAAGACACGCCCGAAAGTCTCGTCCTGAAAGGCAAAGACCTGGAGAAGATTGTCCTCTCGCGCGCCGTCTCAAAACACATCCAGCGAAAGATCCTGACCTACAAGAACAAGACCGTCATCTTCAGCTGAAGAAACAAGCGGCAAAAAAAGCGGCAACCGCTTGGGAATGAGCAGTCGCCGCCTTTATGGTCAAATAAAACTGGCTTTGAAACCTTCCGAATCACGCTCGACAAAGTTTCTTAAATTCTGCATCGATGACGTACAAATCTCCATCGCTGTCTCTCCAAACATTACGGGGATGCAAATCTGAGACTTCCACATCTCCATTCGAATAGGAAGCAACGGAAAGCTTTTGGAAACCAAGAGCTGACATATACATATCAATCTCGACAGGTGTGGCTTCACGTTCGTTAGGGATAAAGTCCTGACGAAGAATCGGATAAATGCTCCCTCTTCCAAACCCGTAAATCCCTTTAACCGATAGCCAGTCTGGGGAAATATGGAATTGTGAAGAATGAGTCTGTCGAAAAGTGCCAATAATGTCTTGCTGGTCATAAGGTTATTCACCTTGTAGATGACATTGCCATGAGAATTAAGATACACTTCATTCTCTACCCCGCTTGGGAAAGGCGTCCCCAAACCGGTTATTTGAGACATGTCCACCCACATCCCTTTGCTGCGAGCCAGGACCTCTGCCACAAGGGCCTCATCCATCAGGCTGGGTAGAGCTTGGAGATTCGCTTGTGCATCTCCTGTGCCTTCTTTGATTCCTCTTCGCAATTCAGCTGCAAAGACTTCGATTGGGCAACCTTCCTCAAGCATCTTTCTATGCTCTCCTTGTGAAATCTATTCAAATAGGTCATAAAACCAGCACTTTTAAGCCTTTAAGCTAATAAGCGAAAATCGGATAGCCAGCCATGATGGCGTTGACTTCGCTACGAACCTGAGCGATGACAGCCTCATCTTCAGGCGCATTGAGGACACGCTCGATGAACTCGGCAATCTTCACCATCAGGTCTTCCTTAGCACCTCGAGTAGTGATGGCAGGCGTGCCCAAGCGAATGCCTGAAGTCTGGAAAGCGCTACGGCTATCGAAGGGAACCATATTCTTGTTTACCGTCAGATCGGCTGCCACAAGGGCCTTTTCCGCCACCTTACCCGTCAAGTCAGGATACTTCGAACGCAAATCGACGAGCATCGAATGATTGTCCGTACCGCCACTCACGATGTCGAAGCCACGCTTCATCAACTCGTCGGCCAGCACGGCAGCATTCTTCTTCACCTGCTTTGCCCACTCCTTGAACTCAGGCTGCAGAGCCTCGCCAAAAGCCACAGCCTTGGCTGCGATGACGTGCTCCAAAGGACCACCCTGAATGCCAGGGAAGACGGCACTGTTCAAGAGAGCCGACATCTTCTTGACCTCGCCTTTGGGAGTCGTCTTGCCCCAAGGATTGTCGAAGTCCTTACCCATCAGAATGATGCCACCACGAGGGCCACGAAGCGTCTTGTGGGTAGTGCTGGTCACGATATGGGCGTACTTGACAGGATTGTCGAGCAAACCTGCAGCAATCAGTCCTGCGGGATGCGCCATATCAATCATCAAGAGGGCTCCAACCTCGTCGGCAATCTTGCGCATGCGGGCATAGTCCCATTCGCGACTATAAGCCGAACCGCCACCAATGATGAGCTTGGGCTTGTGCTCGAGAGCAAGCTGCTCCATCTCGTCGTAATCCACACGACCAGTCTCTTTCTTTAGATTGTAACCAACTGGCTTATAGATGATTCCGCTCGTATTAACCAGCGATCCGTGGCTGAGATGACCACCATGGTCGAGGTTCAAGCCCATGAAGGTGTCGCCAGGATTGAGGCAAGCCAGAAAAACAGCGGCATTTGCCTGGGCACCCGAATGAGGCTGCACGTTGGCATACTCTGCTCCGAAAAGCTCGCAAACGCGATCGATGGCAAGCTGCTCCACCTCGTCCACCACCTGACATCCGCCATAATAGCGCTTGCCAGGATATCCCTCGGCATATTTGTTGGTCAGGCAAGAGCCCATAGCCGCCATAACCTGATCGCTTACATAATTCTCAGAGGCAATCAATTCGATGCCTTTACGCTGTCTCTCATCCTCCTTTTTGATGAGAGAAAAGATGGTTGAATCCTGAATCATTTTTTATGTTTTTTATACTAGTTTTACGTCTGAAAGATTGATTTCTCTGTTGCAATAGTGGCATTGCAGGGTGCCACGCTCCTTGCCGAGGAAATGGAAACGCGTAGGCATCGGCTCGTTGTTGGTGATGCACTTGTGGTTGTCGCACTTGACGATGCCTACCAACTCTTCAGGCATCTTCACTTCCTTCTTCTCCACCACCTCGTAGTCGCGAATCACGCTCAAAGTGACGTTTGGCGCCACAACACTCAGCTGGTTGATTTCGTCGTCCGAAAAGAACTTGTCGGCAATCTTGATGATGCTCTTGTGGCGCATCTTCTTGCTCTTGAGGTTATAGCCGACAGTAACGGCAGAATGCACGTTTTCGAGGTGAAGCAAACTGATGACTTCAAAAAGTCTGGCCGAAGGTATGTGGTCGATAACTGTCCCGTTTTCGAGAGCAGCCACCTGAAGTTCCTGTCGTTTCATATTCTAATATTTAGAAAATGTGAAATGTAGATAATAAGAAAGGCATGTACGCTCTCTCCTTATTTCTTATTCTCTTATTTTCTTAATTTCTTATTTTCTTAATTTCTTAATATAATATATTCTTATCGTTGATAATGTCTTCGAGCGTAATGCCGAGAGCGTCGCAAAGAAGAGCCTCGCGCGCATAGAGTCCGTTGCGAGCCTGCTGGAAGTAGTAGGCGAAAGGCGTGTCATCGATGCTGTACTCTATCTCGTTGACGCGAGGAAGAGGATGGAGTATCTTCATGTTCGATTTGGCCTTCGAAAGCATGGCACGACTCAAGAGATAGCGGTCCTTCACACGCTCGTACTCGTCGAGGTCCGTGAAACGCTCCCTTTGCACGCGCGTCATATATAATATGTCAGCACCTGCAATCGTGTCGGCATCGAAGTCCTGATGCTCCACATATTTGATGCCCTTCTCGACGCAATACTTCTTGTAGTGCTCAGGCATGGCCAATTCGTCTGGAGCAATGAAGTGGAAGGTAGGATTGAAGTGACGCATAGCCGTCAGAAGGCTGTGGACCGTCCTGCCATACTTGAGGTCGCCAACGAGATAGATGTTCAGGTTCTCCAGCGTTCCTTGCGTCTGGTAGATGGTGTAGAGGTCGAGCATTGTCTGGCTGGGGTGCTGATTGGCTCCGTCGCCAGCATTGACGATAGGCACAGGAGAAACCTCGCTGGCATATTGAGCCGCTCCCTCCAAATAATGTCGCATCACAATGATGTCGGCATAGTTCGACACCATCATAATCGTGTCTTTCAAGGTCTCCCCTTTCGTTCCGCTCGTCACTTTAGGATCGGCAAAACCGATGACTTTCGCACCAAGGCGATTGGCTGCAGTCTCGAAACTGAGACGTGTACGAGTGCTCGGCTCGAAGAACAAAGTGGCAACTATTCTACCCTCGAGAAGGCGACGGTTGGGATGCTTCTCAAACTCTTGCGCCATACGGATGAGATACTCAATCTTTTCGCGCGTATGGTAAGCGATGGTTACAAGACTTCTACTTTGCATTGCTTTACAGATTTTCTGTGCAAAGATACATAAAAATGAAGAATGAAGAGTTAAGAATGAAGAATTATTATGCTCAAATGAAAAATTATGAATTATGAA
>JAGCXU010000100.1 GCA_017961145.1 Bacteroidaceae bacterium
CGAACAGAGACGACCGAGAACCTGGTCTGTAGCGTCAACTACAACCCACTCCTTCTTGACGGTGTTCTTGTTCATCGAGATGGTCTTGTAACTCAAAGTATCCATTCTTTGTCTTACTTTTGTTTTTGTTTCTACCTAGTTTATTTCTCTTTTGTCGAGCGATTCACGAACCGTCCGTTCAGGCCAATGATGCGGACTATTCACACGCTTCGAGAGGGCCCTTTAGGGGTCCTTTGATAATAATCGGCGTGCAAAGGTACAACTTTTTCCCTATTCTGCAAGCGTTAGCAAGACTTTTTTCTTGATTAAACGCTTATTTTTGTGTTTTATGGGATTTCAAGACGTTTCTAACGAAACGCATTATCGGCCAAACGGCAGGAAGCAGGAGAACTTTGTCGAGAAGAATGTGACGATTGTCTGCGACGTTCATTTCCTGTTGCACAAGCAAAGCCTTTGTCTTGAGAGATGGATTGCCACTTCGGAAAGCGTGCATCAGGAGTTTGTGGATGCGGGCTTGGAGGAATCGGTCGAGCTGCTCGTCGTATATGTCGAAAGTCTGAGCCAAATCGAAGGAAAGTCGAGTGGTGTTTGCCCAGAAATGGAACTGCTTCTCTTCGTTGTCGGGATTGGAAATGGTGCCGACGCTACATGAATAAGCGAGTGTTGGTGTGTCGAGATAGGCGACTTTGCCCATTCTGGCGAGGAAGAAAGCGATTTGAACGTCCTCGCATTGGTAGGCATCGGGGTTGAAGAACTGTGGATAATCCTCCATGGCCTGGCGTATCCAGTCGTTTCTGTAAAGGGCTGTGCAGAGATGGATGGCTGGCCTTTCGATGGGCATCAGGATGCTTGCCAAAGTTACTTCTCTGCTTTCTCCTCCTGGCGAAGACTGTTCTCCTGTCCTTTCATCGTACCTGAGCCAGTCGGTATGGACTATTCCGACGTTCTCGTCTTGCTCCAGTATGAGCGATTCCCGCTCGAGTTTCCCGTTGTCTATCCAAAAGTCGTCGCCTGCACAATCTGCGATGTATTTCCCTCGACAAGCGCGAAGGCAGTCGAAATAGTTCCTGACGAAGCCTCCGTTGACGGGTTTCGAGAGGATGCGAATCGTGTCTGGGTGCTGCTTTTGGTACTTTTCGCATACGGAAAGTGTGCCATCTGTGGAGCCGTCTTCCCCGATGACAATCTCGATGGGCAAGTGGCATTCTTGCGACAGGATACTGTCGAGTGTCCGTCCAATCGTGTCCTGCTGATTGTAGGTACATACGATGACGGATATTAGTTCATAGTCCATAGTTCATAGTCCATAGTTCAAAGTTCATGCAAAGGTAGTACTTTTATTCAAAATACATGCTTCTTTGTTCATAATAATACAAAAAAAGAAAAACTATGAACTGTGGACTATGAACTATGAACTATTTTTCTTACCTTTGCAGCCCGAATGTTATAAAAGCGATGGACGAACTGAAAAATCTTCATAACCCTGAGACGAGCGACACCTCGTACGACCATGTGTTGAAGTACACGGGCATTTTCGGTGGCGTGCAAGGCTTGAAGATGTTTGTCAGCGCGGCTCGTGTGAAGCTCACGTCGGAACTTCTCGGAGGTTGGGGAATGGGCTTGATTACGGCTTACAATGCTGTCTTCGAGTTCCTCAACAAAGCCAGCAACATGGGTATTCCCCTGAATGCCACGCGAAGAACGAGCGAGTTGTTCGAGAAAGGCTCTGAGCAGGAGATTGCACATCAAGTGATGGTCATCCGGACTTGGGTGCTTTGGTCGGCTATCCTTTCTGTGCTGATTTGCCTTTTCTTCTCGCCCATCATCAGTTATTTCTATTTCGATCACGACTGGACTCGCTGGCCCGCAGTAATGCTTACCTCGCTGGTGGCCGTGAGCAATATCATTGCGGAAGGCGAATGCGCCATCCTGAAGGGCCTCAGACAAGTGCGGAAAGTGGCAGTCATCGAGACAATTCTGGCGCTCGGAACCTTGCTTTGCACGATTCCTCTCTACTATTTGCTGGGCATTCGAGGCGTTATCGTGGGCCTGATTGCTTGCGGATTCATGTCGGCAATCGTGCATTTCTTCTTCTCGCTTCCTTTGGTGTCGTACAAGGTGAAACCGCTTTCGTACAAGACTTTCCTGGAGGGTTTGCCTCTCGTCAAGGTCGGCATTCCATACGTCTTGGCGGGTGTGGCGAATGCAGGCTTGCAGATGGTCATTCCGGCCATCATTCTTGCCCACCACACAATGAAGGAACTGGGCCATTATAACGCGGGCTGGGCTCTGATGTTCGGCTATGCAGGACTGGTTTTCCTTGCTTTGGAGTCCGACTATTTCCCTCGTCTCTCGTCTGTGAGTCACGACAGGTTGCGAATGAACAACACCATCAATCAGCAGATTGACGTTTGTACGCTCATCCTGACGCCTTTGCTCATCCTGCTCGTCGTGTTCATGCCTTATGTTTTGCGGCTGCTTTTCGAGGGGGAGTTCATGGTTGTGACGGGTATGGCCACTTTGGCTGTCTTCTATCCTTTCCTGCGTTGTCTGGCTTTGCCGATGGGGTATAGCGTGCTGGCAAAGGGCCACACCATCGCTTACCTTGTGCTTGAGGTCTGCTATGATGTCTTTTTCGGCTTGCTTATCTGGTGGTGCTACAACTCGTTTGGCCTTATTGGAGCGGGCATAGCGCTAAGTGCGGGAGCCCTTTACGACGTGATAGTCTATTTCCTTTACTGTCATTTCCGCTACGGATTTGTGTTCCGCAAGAGCACATTCCTCTTTTGTGTCGGACAACTTGCCTGCGTGCTTATTGCCGTCGAGTATTGCTATCTCGTCTCTCCTTCCGTGGAGGAGAAATACATAGCTGGTGGTATCGCCTTCTTCGCATCGCTTGCTTTGAGTGTCTATCAATTGTTCCATCGATCGAGTTGCGCAAAGTATTTGCTCCGCAAGTTCAAGAGGTAATTCCAACGTCGTACAGTTAAATCGCCAACGTCACACGTGACGATTGCCAACGACTAACGTGACGATCGCAATCGTCACACTATACAATCGCCAACGTCACACTATACAATCGCAATCGTGGCACTATATGATTGCAATCGTGGCACGTTAAGTTTTGATCGTTCCTTGGGGTCGTGTGAAAAGAAAAATGCCTTTTCCCTTTGTACTTCTTCCTTTTTTGCGTATCTTTGCACAGAAACAAACACAGATAATTCTATTTTTATGAAACGAAACTTGCTTCTAGCATCGCTTCTGGCATGCGCTTTAGGCTCGATGGCACAGGCCTCGAAGTCGCTCATTCAGTATGTAGAACCTCGAATCGGCACGGCTCATTGCCGCGCTTTCCACTTTGCTCCCGGCTCTATGCCTTTCGGAATGGCAAAACCAGGCCCGTCAACCAACGGTTCTCTCGGTAATGCCGACGGTTGGCAGGCAACGGGTTACGACTATCGCGACACTTCCATCGAGGGATTTGTCTGCACCCACGAGTTTCAGGTGGGAGGCATCACGGTCGCTCCCTCTACAGGCATCTTGCTCACGACTCCAGGCAATCCTGACGGCACGGGACCTCGCGGCTATCGTTCCGGCTATTCTCACGACAACGAATATGCTACTGCCGGCTACTATCAGGTTAAGCTCGACGAGTACGACATCAATGCGGAAGTGACGGCGACACAGCGCGTGGCTTACCTCCGATTTACCTATCCCGAGACACAAATGGCGCATCTCATCTTCGATATCGGTCATCAGCAAGGCGAGAGCGGCAAGGTGAAGGACTCGGAAGTCTGGGTGAACGAGGACGGAACGGTGGAGGGATACGTCATCACGCGACCCGAATACATCAAGAAGTACCAGCCGAATGCCGACCAACGCATCTATTTCTCGGCCGTCGTGGATAAGAAACCCATCTTCTGCGGCACGTTTAATGGCGACGAGATTTACGACGATCGCACTTATGCTCATGGCGTCGGAGCAGGAGCTTTCCTGAACTTCCACACCAAAGAAGGTGAGCAGATTACCGTCAAGGTTGGCATCAGCTACACTTCCGTCCAGAATGCCCGCATCAACCTTCGTGCCGAAGCGACTGGCGTCAGCTTCGACCAGGCAAAGGCAGGCTCGCAACAGGCATGGGAAGAGGCTTTGAGCCAAATCCAAGTGGAAGGCAAAAACGAGCAGGACCTCAAGAAGTTCTACTCGGGGCTCTACCATGCTCTGCTCGGAAGAGGCGTGATGAGCGACGTGAACGGCGCGTATCCCAAGCACGATGGCACTATCGGGCAGGTTCCCATGGAAGGTGGAAAGCCCAAATTCCAAATGTTCAACACGGACGCGATGTGGGGCGGACAATGGAATTTGACTCAGCTCTGGGCCCTCGCTTACCCTGAACATCTGTCGGAATTCGTTTCCTCGACGCTTCAGGAATACAAGGATTGCGGCTGGCTTGCCGACGGTCTGGCCAACTCGAAATACGTTTCCGGAGTGGGCACGAACCAGTTGCCTCTCATGATCGACGCGGCCTATCAATGCGGCATTCGCGACTTCGACCTTGAGCTCGCTTATGAAGCCTGTCTGAAGAACGAGATGGATGGCCACAACAGACCTTCTGGAGCAGGCAAGGACGATACCGCCGACTTCGTGGAACTCGGTTATGCTCCGCACAAAAACCTGGGCGAAAGGGGCGAAGACTTCTACTTCTCCGGCTCACATACCCTTGAATATTCCTTTTCGGCTTACGCTACGGCTATGCTCGCGAAGAGCCTCGGCAAGACGGAACATCTGGATAAGTTGATGTGGATGGCTCGCGGATGGGAGCGCATCTTCGACGAGAAGACCGGATACATGCATCCACGTCTAAAAAATGGCGATTTCATCGAGAATTTCGACCCCATGCAAGTGTGGCGAGGCTTCCAGGAAGGTAATGCCGTTCAGTACACTTTCTATGTTCCTCACATGCCCGAAGAACTCATTAAGAAAGTGGGAAAAGACGAGTTTAACAAGCGTTTGAACGACATCTTCACGGCCTCTCAGCCCCAAATCTTTTCGGGTGGCAAGGAGATTGACGCTTTCGCAGGCCTGCGGACCTATTATAATCAGGGCAACCAACCCTGTCTGCACATCTCTTGGCTCTTCAATCATAGCGGTCGTCCAGACTTGTCCCAGAAGTGGGTTCGCGCCATTTGCGACGAGTTCTACGGCGTGGACGGCATTCACGGCTACGGTTACGGTCAGGACGAAGACCAGGGACAGTTGGGAGCATGGTACGTGATGGCAGGCATTGGACTGTTTGCCGTCGACGGACTCACCTCGCCAGAACCTTCGTTCTCTATCGGCAGCCCCATCTTCGACAAAGTGACCATCAAACTTAACCCGCAGTATTTCAAGGGCAAAGAGTTCGTCATCACGGCCAAGAACAACTCGAAGCAGAACGTCTATGTAAAGCCCTCGAAACGCATTAATGGCAGTTCAAGCAAAGCTGGCAGCATCAAGTTCTCGGACGTCGTCAAGGGTGGTACGATGGAGCTCACAATGGCAAAGAAGCCCTAACACCTCAAAGCCCGCTCAAAAGAAGTAAAAAGAAATGGGGGGTGTTCCTATTCTGAAGTGAACTACAGAAGTTGGACAAAATACTTCTGGGGTTCACTTCAGTTGTTAGCCACCTTCATTCAGTCATGAAGGTTCCTCGAACGTAGGTAATCAAGGAGGAATTGTGGGCGGTCGGTCTGAATGATTCTTGCACCCAATACGTCTATCAGATATCCGTAGCCATTATTGAAATCCTGCAGGGAGGCATCGTCGTCGTGTCCACCAGCCATTGTGTCCCAAAGGGTGTTGTACCAAATGAGGGAACGTCCCTGCATTGTCTCTTTCAGCTTCTTGGGCAAAGGATTGGTGTCTTTCTCGTACAGGAGTTCAAAAGCTACGGGATGCATGTCACTGATAAACGTATCTATTTGCTGCTCGGCATTCTCTTTGTCAAGGTTCACGATGGGCATGTAGATGACATCCTTCAGGTAGTCGCCATAGAGTTCCTTTACTTTTTCTGCAGACGAGTTACCCTTCATTATTATCTGCTTGGTAGTTCCCGTTTTCTTCATCAATTCATAAACTTGTTCGAAGTATCGGTCTGCCTTGTCCAAGTTGAGCATCACCTTTCCTTTGGCATGCAGTAATGCTTCTTCGAGTGTGGGAACATTATGAATGGTACGGATAGCGCACCCGTTTCTGAGTTTCAGAGTCTTGATGTAGGCCAACGTGGTGTCTGCTATGGCTCCTTTGCCCGTGGTCGTCCTGTTTAGTGTGGGGTCGTGCATGAGAATGAGTTGTCCGTCTTTTGTGCGCTGAACATCCAGCTCTACAATATCAACTCCCATCTTGACGGCATTGTCAATGGCCTCGAGAGAATTTTCGGGAAAGTTGCGCCAGTCACCTCGATGCGCGGCGACAATAACAGAACTGTAATTACGGCTCATCAGTTTCTCTCTGATAAGGGAAACTCTATCTTGTGCAATTGCACTAAGAGTGATTAACGTGAGCAGAGGTAATAGGAATCTCTTCATGGCTTCTCTCGATTAGCTATATGTTGTGCCGATTAAGTTTGCTTTTGATTCTACTCTGCTCCGCCGCCCAGTGCCTGATAGAGGTTGATGGTGGCGGTAATGGCATCCATGCGGTTGCTGATCTGGCTCATCTGAGCAGAGAGCAGGGAGTTCTGTGCAGTGATGACATTTAGGTAGTTCGTGCCGGTGTTCTGATAGAGTTTTTGCGTGGCATCGAGTGCCTTGGAAAGGGATTCCACCTGTTTGTCTATGAGTCCCTGCATTTCACGGGCCACATAGATGTCGTCCATTGCCAGATTCACCTCGTTGCCTGCCTTGATGACGGCCTGCTGGAAGTCGTTTGTGGCAATCTCCATCTCAGCTTGCGAGACCTTGTACTTGGCGCGGATTCTTCCATTGTCGAAGAGCGGTTGGGCAAGGCTGGCAACGGCAGCTCCGATGAACACGCCAGGATTGACAACGGCACCAAGACTGTTGGTGAACTGACCACTGGCAGAGATGTTGAGCTGGGGGAAGAAATTGCTGTAGGCTATGTTCTTGTCGTAGAAAGCTGCTGCCAGTTTGTACTCTGCATCACGTACATCCGGACGGCGGTCCAGGATTGTGATGGGCAAGCCTGTAGAGCAAACGGCAGGCGTTTGGAAGGAGGCCAGCGAGTTTCTGTCGATGTGGGTTTGCGTTTCACCGAGGAGTGTCGCGAGGGCATTCTCGAAGGCATATATGCTGTTATCGATGGAAACGACAGACGTTTGGATGCTGTAGTAGGTGGCTTCGATGCTGGCGACGGCTGCCAGGTTGCTCTGACCTGCATTCATCAACTGCTTTTGCATTTGCAGGTACTTGCCCCAGTTCTCTTCCGTCTGCTTCGTCAAGAGCCGTTGCTCGTCGAGCATCGAGAGGTTGTAGTACATCGAGGCGATGCTTGCAACGATTTGAGCCTGAATGGCTTGCTTGGCGTTGCGGAGCTGTTCGCGTGTCACCTCAGCCTTCTTCTTGTTGTTGCGAAGCGAACCGATGCTGCCTATTTGCCAACTCATCTGAACTGGCAAGGAGTAGGTCTTGCTGGCGGTATAGTCATTGCGGTCGTAGGGGTCCCATGCCTTGCTGACAGTTCCGCTTGGATTGAAGTAAAGGCTTGGGATGTAGGCCAGTTTGGCACACTTCAGTGCATAGTCGGCTTCCTGAATGCGAAGCTCGGCATTCTTCATGTCGCTGTTCTGAAGACCTTTTTCGATGAGTGCCTGCAGCTTCGGGTCGGTAAAGATGTCGCGCCACTTCAAGTCGCCCAGACTGTTGTCGCCAGCCGTCTGCATGTCGCCATAAATGCCGTCGGTAATGATGTCGGCAGGACGCTCGTAGTTCTTGTATAGGGAGCAACCGCTCATTAAAAATGAGATAATGAGAAAATGAAATAATGATATGCGTTTCATAATCAATCTTTAATCCTTAATGTTTAATCTTTAATCCAGACGTTAGGCGTTTGCTCCTTTCATTCTTTCATTTTTCATTCTTTCATTCTCCTTTAGGAACTGCTGGTCGGCCTCTTCGTGCATGACGGGACGAATCTTTTCCTGCAGGAACTCAAAGATAATGAAGAAGAGAGGTACGGTGAACAGAATGGCAAGTGTACCAACCGTCATACCGCCTATCACACCAATGCCGATGGTACGGTTACCGTTGGCACCGGCACCAGTTGCAAAGACGAGAGGAATCATACCGAATATCATGGTCAAAACCGTCATGAGGATGGGACGCAAACGTGCCTCGGCAGCAGCAAAGGCGGCCTCCACGATGCCCATACCTTTACGACGACGTTCCAGAGCGAACTCCGTAATCAGGATGGCTGTCTTGGCAAGCAAGCCAATCAACATGATGACACCCGTCTGCAGGTAAATGTTGTTCTCAATCTGTCCCATGAACAGCATGCGTCCAATCGGAGCAGCCTGTCCGTTCATAGTTATCGTCCAGTTGAAGCCTGTGTTCCAAAGCCATGCAAATCCGTAGGTTCCCATCAGACCAGCGGGAACCGAGAAGATGACGGCGAAAGGAATGAGGAAGCTTTCGTACAAGCAACTCAGAATGAGGAAGATAAGAATCACGCAAATGGCGTAAGTCAGATAGGTGTCGTAGCTATCGAGGGTCTCAGCTTCCTCGCGAGCCATGCCGCCGTATTCGTAGCTGTAGCCTTCGGGGAACACTTCCTTGTGCACCTCCTCGATGACTTTCATGACTTCCGTGTTGCTGACACCAGTGTTGGCTGTCACGTTGACGGAAATTGAGCTGAACAGGTTGAAGCGGTTGTCAATCTCGGGACCAAGGATGGGTGTCAGTTTCACGAACTGGCTCAAAGGAGCCATCTGTCCGTTGTTGCGAATGAACATGTTGCTGAGATCGCTTTCCGTCGTTCTGCTTTGCGGATTGCTTTGCAGCATGACACGATAGACCTTCGAGAACTGGTTCATATTGCTCACGTAGGAACCGCCGCAATAACTTGCCAAAGCGCTCAATACGGTTGCCGGCGAAATGCCTGCACGCTTGCATTGGGCAGCATCAACCTCGACCTGGAACTGCGGGAAATTGCGTTCGTAGGTCGTGATGCAACGGCCAACTTCGGGATGTTCGCTAAGCTCGGCAATGAACTTCTGCGTGTAGTCATAGAAGACTGCTTTATCGGCAGTACCCGTCTTGTCCTGCAGTTGGAGTTCGATGGAGCCCATACCGTAACCGGGAATCATGCCAGGTTCGAAGACGAAGCACTGTGCCTCGGGAATCTCTTTTAAGAGTCGAGCGTTAAGTTTTGCGTTGGCCACCATCGTGCTCGAACTCATCATGTTGTCGAGCGGGTGGTAGTTTATGAGAGCAAGGGCTGCCAGAACTGTAATCACGACAAATGCCAAAGCTTTCTTGCCGATGTTCTTCCTCTTGATGAGGCCTCGGATAAACACTATCAAGGCTATGATGAAAGCCAGAAGTGCCAGTGTTGCAATGCCGAAGCCAATGCCGTACTGACGTTCGCCCCAATGTTTCAATCGGATGACGGACATGCCGTAACTGGTACCCTGACCTGACATGAAGCCATAGCCGGCCACCTTCGTATAGTCCTTCACCTCGGGAACTTCCTCGATAATCTTCTGAGCCTTGTTCATGACATCGTAGGTGGAAGCCACATTACTGCCGGGAACTGCGCTCACATTCATCATGCAGACACCTTGGTCCTCGCTTGGAACAAGTCCGCCTGGCAGATGACTTGCAAAGAACAGCACGCCAACAATGGCAATTGCCAGGGCTCCGAAGCAAACATAGAACCTAACCTTGCGGGAAACCATGCGTCGCAAGACGTTCGCATACTTTTCCATCATGGCCGTATAGGTTGCTTCGTAGGCAAGGCGAGTACGATAATTGATGGCTCCGAAGAAACCTTTACGACGTTCCTCGCTTGCAGGACGCATCATCATGGCACAAAGCGCAGGGCAGAGCACGAGGGCACTGACGCAAGACAGACCTACTGCCGTTGCCAGCGTCAAGCCGAATTGTGTGTAGAAGATGCCAGCTGTACCGCCCGTAAAGCTGACGGGAATGAACACGGCCATGAAGACAAACGTACAGGAAATGACGGCCATCGTCACGTCGCTCATCGCGTCGCGCGTCGCTTCATATGCACTTGTGTAGCCAGCATCGAACTTGGCTTGTACAGCTTCCACAACCACGATGGCATCATCGACCACAGTACCGATGGCAAGCACTAAGGCAAAGAGTGTCAATAGGTTAAGTGTGAAGCCAGCCAAGGACAGACAGGCGAACGTTCCCACGAGCGATACTATAATGGATATCGAGGGAATGAGGGTCGCCTTGAAGTCCTGTAGGAAGAAGTAAACCACCAGTATCACCAAAAGGATGGCAACCAGCAAGGTCTCCTCCACATTCGAGATAGAGGCAAGGAGGAAGTCGTTGCTGGACATCATCTTGACGAACTTCATGCCTTTGGGCAGGTCTTTGCTCAGTTCTTCCAGCTTGGCGCTTACGCGGTCGTTCGTTTCTTTTGCGTTGGCTCCAGCCAGCTGGAAACAGAGGAACGTGACGCCCGGATGTCCGTTTGCTTCGCCGTGGAAGGCGTAACTGACGGCACCGAGTTCCACATCTGCGATGTCCTTGAGTCGAAGCAGCGTGCCGTCCTCGTTGGCACGAATCACGATGTCCTCGAATTCTGAGATTTCCTTCAGACGTCCTTTGTACTTGAGGGTGTATTGATAGTAGTTTCCGATGCCGTCGCCATGCGTGCCGTTCACGGGCTTCTCGCCAAGTTGTCCGGCAGGGGACTCCAGGTTCTGCTCTGCCAAAGCATTCGTGATGTCGGTTGGGATGACGTCGTATTGCGCCATCAGTTCGGGCTTCATCCAAATGCGCAGCGAGTATGTGCCACCCAAAAGCATGACATCGCCCACGCCCTCCACGCGCTTGATTTGCGGAATGACGTTGATGTCGAGGTAGTTCGAGATGAAGTCCTCGTCGAACGTGCCGTCCTCACTGCAAAGCGCGTCGATCTGGAGGAAAGATGTCTGGCGCTTCATGGTCTGCACACCGACTCTCGTAACGTCGGAGGGCAGCAAGCCTTGAGCTCTCGAGACGCGGTTCTGCACGTTGACGGCAGCCATGTCCGGGTCTGTGCCCTGCTTGAAGATGACGTTTATGGTGGCAGAACCGGCATTGGTGGCAGTACTGCTCATGTAGAGCATGTTCTCCACGCCGTTGATGGCCTCTTCAAGAGGCTGGATGACGGCATTCATCACGGCATCTGCACTTGCGCCCGTGTAGGTGGTATAAACGCTTACCGTTGGCGGAGCGATGTCCGGATACTGCTCCAAAGGCAGGGAGCTGAACGATATTGTGCCGACCAGAAGAATCATAATGGCTATCGAAATGGCCATTACGGGTCTTTTTATAAAGATGTTACCTTTCATTGCTTTGTCTTAATTAAGAGTTAAGAACTAAGAGTCAGGAGTTCGCTTTCGTTTTCCTCCTCATTCTTAATTCTTCTTTTTTAATTCTTAATCTTCTTTGTTGGGCTTTATGTCTTGTCCGTCTCTCAGCATACCGGCTCCTTCTGCCACGATGACATTGCCTACTTTCAAGCCTTCCTTTATCACATACTCTTTTCCGTTGGAGAGAGATTCTGTGGTGACGAGTTGTTCGTGGGCAATGTTGTCCTTATCCACGAGATAAACCTTGAATTTGTCCTGCATCTGAACCGTTGCAGTTACGGGAACGACAATCTGGTTCTTATAAGTGGTGGGGATAACGACAGTGCCTGTGCTTCCGCTATGGAGGAGTTTTTCAGGGTTGTCGAAGGCTGCACGAACTTGAACAGTTCCTGTGCTGCGGTCAACGACGCCACTCACACTTTCCACTTTTCCTTTGTGGGGATATTCGCTTCCATCCACGAGAAGGAGCTTCACGTCGGGCATCGCGCCGATCGCTGCTTCCAGGCTTCCGTTCTCGCGAGTCATGTTGAGCAACTGACCTTCTGCTATCGAGAAGTAGACATACATCTGGTTGTTGTCGCTGACGGTGGTAAGGGGTTGAGGCATCGCGCTGCTTACCAAAGCACCTTGACGGTAAGGAAGTGTGCCGACAACGCCATTTGCAGGACTCTTCACAACTGTGTAGCTGAGGCTATTGCGAGCGTTGACGACCTGAGCATTTGCTTGAGCGACCTGTGCTTTGGCGCTGAGCAGTGTGTTCTGAGCCGTTTGAAGTTCGACATCGCTGATAATGCCGTCGTCGAAGAGTTTCTTCTTGCTGTCGTAAGTCAGTTGGGCAGTTGCGAGACTTGCATTCGCTGCTTGCTGAGAAGCCAAAGCCGTATTCAGGGCAGCCTGAAAGGGAACTTGGTCGATGATGAAGAGTGTCTGACCCTTTACGACCTTTTGACCTTCCGTGACACACAGCCTTTGCAGTGTACCGCTTACTTGCGGATAGACTTCGATATCTTGACGGCCGCGTATGGTTGCGCTGTAGTTCGTGGTCATAGTCACGTCTTTGGTCTGGACTGTCATTGTTTCGAAGTTGGCACTCGGCATTTGTTGTTGTGTATTATTGCCGCTGCAGGAACACAGAAAAGCCATAGTTATCAATGACAAAGTCATGATAAGAGTTGATTTCTTTCTCATAAAATATGTAGTCTTGATTAGTGTTGTCCTTTAATTTGCGGGTGCAAATTTACGAAAAAAATATGATATGGGGGACAACGGGGTAACCAAAATGGCAGACAGATGTGTTCTATATGTCCGATTCTGGCGAAAATTTTAAGATATTTTAAAACTTCTCCTTCTCAAACACGGCTAATTTGGTCGCAGAATTAGCTTAACCTAGTTTGAAAAGTTAACGTGTTACGTTCGCAATCATATAGTGTTATGTTTGCAATCATAAAGTGTTACGATTGCCAACGACACTGCCCATGTTTTTCATTCTTCCTTGGGTTGGGAAGAATCTTGCCTCGAAGCGTTGTCTGTCGCGGCTTGTAGAATGTCATGGATGAGCAGGAGGTCTTCCTTCTTGAGACCTTTCCGGATGAGCATTTCCCAACTGTCGCGGAGTTTGGCTAGCGCGATGTTTGCTTCTGGCACAAGTTGTTCGACGAAGTTGTTGACGAATTGCTCGTAGCTGTCGATTGCGCTTTTCCAGTCGTTTTGAAGCAAGCGGATGTGCCCCATTCTGAGGTGAGGCTCCCACTTCTTGCCGTCGCTCAGGTCGAGTTCTTTCTTCGTGTATCGCTCTGCAATGTCCAGTTTGTCGAGTGACAACGCGGTATTGGCAATGGAGGAGACAAGTTTGTCGTAGTTTTCGTCGTCTTGCGAAGCCTCATAATCAAGTTTGAAGAAGAGTGAGAGCGCTTCCTCCCGTCTCCCAATCTTGTCCATAGCGTTGGCAATAAGGAGGGGAAGTGACTTGTTGTCGGGCACGACTTCGGCAAGTTTCTGCAGGTATTCCAGTTCTTCTTCATGGCGACCAAGCCAAGCGTAACACTCGATGAGGAAACGAAGAATGTCCTCGTTCTCAGGCTCCAGCATTTCTGCACTTCGGACTTGATTGATGGCTTCGCCGTATTTCTTCTGTTTCTTCAACACCTCTCCCTTGAGAAGTAATGCGGAGACGCTGGCTCCTTCGCGATTGATGACATTGTCGAGAATCGACAGGACTTGCTTGTAGCGACCAAGTTCGAACAGTAGTTTGCAGCAACTGATACTATCTTCTGCCGAAAACAAAGTGGCAAGTTCAGGGAAATCGAGCAAGGTCTCTTCCCCTCTGAAAGGGTTGATGAGTTGGGAATGCAAAGGGGAATGCACGAAGAAGCGATAGAGGTCCTGCATGATGAAACGGAACGAATACTCGGGAATCACGGCATTCTCGATGTCTGGAAGTTCCTGATCCTCCAATTGTTGCAAGGCTTTCGAGAAATCTTTGTCGTGAGCGGCAAGATAGAGAGTAGCCAACTTGTCGACATCACAATCCATAATGAGGTCAACCAGCATGGAGAGGTTGTGCTTCTCGTTGCCTTTCTCGTCGATCATGACTGACTGGAAGAGTGGATGTGTCTTGTCGAAAGGCTGGAACCAATGACTGATGCGGCGCATATATTCGCAGTTATGCAAGAGAGGCAACTTGGAGAGATTGATGTCGAGACCTCGTTGAAGGCGGTTCCTCAAGTAGCGTCCCTTCAGCGCAACAATGCCTTTGATGTTGTTGATGTTCAGCGATTGTTTGCCGGAAAGCAGCTCATTCGTCAGGGTTTCTGCTTCCTTCAGCTCCATTTCCATGTCCTTCTCGGATACAAGCATCAGCAGAAATTCATATTCAACTTGTGCTATGAGTTGTCGCCCTTTGCGGGAAAGAAGCTTGTCTGGCAAGGGAGGCATCAACGAAACCAGTTCTTTGTGACGAAGCCTGAGCAGCAACAAATAGGTGACAGCCGCGATATGAGTGCGATGACACTCGCTATCGGCAAGAATGTTAAGCAGTTGCATCTTCTCGGCATCGTAGTGTTCCCATAAGGAAAGGAATAGCGCTCCTGTCAGATTCTGCTGCACCATATCCCTTTGTCTAAGGATAAAGTCATACCAAAGAGCAGTATCCTGCGAAGTCCAAAGGGGCGAAGTCCACAACATATCAAAGATGTCGTCCTGCCTTTCATCAGTCTCGAGAATGTCCGTCTCAAGCGAAACCGTCTTCAAAGCCTCGCAGTAACGACCTTTGTTCTGTGTGATGCGAATGGCTCTGCTTGCCTGTTCCAGGAGAGAAATGCCTTGGCGTTGAATCTTTTCCTGTACCTCGCTTCGCTTCTCATCGTTCCCACCTCCTCGAAGGAACGAGAGCATATGGTGATAATTTTCTTCCAAGCTATCCGCTTCGGCACAAATGATGGTTTCTGCAGCACAATGAGGAAGGAGGGTCCGGAGTGCTGCAATGCCATCCAGAATGTGCCCTGCGGCAAAGTTCTGCAGGCCATTCTGTGTGATGAGGCGAAGTGTCTTGGCGTCTATCATGGTTTCTTTTTTGTCCTTTTATTAAGCCATTTCTCGGCTTCTTCTGCATCTGTCGGACGAACAGCTGAGACTTGTTTGACAGGTTGCAGTTCGATGGAATCTACCAAAGCTGGCGGCAATTGATACTCCTGCTTCAGGATATCGCGGAGTAGGGCAGCCTCGCTTGCTTTGCCGAGTCGTTCTGTCGCCTCTCTCAATAGGTCGAGAAAGGCTTTTTGCTGTCTTTCCGTAGCAGATGTGGCAGCCCAAGCATAGAGTTGCGGCTGCTTGCCCTTTGACAGGAAGAGTCGTTTGTGCCCTAGCATCGTCATCCAAGTTGCATAAGGTTCCCCCATCATTGCGGCATCGATGAGTCCTTGCCGCACCATTTCAGCACGAAGTCGGACATCATTTACTTGTGGGCGATAGATGTCGTCGTAGTTTGTTCGAGTGCTGTCGAGCAACCTGTCACACCAATAATCCGTTGCAGAAAGGCGACTTATGGCAATCATCTGCTCCTTCATCTGGTTGACTTGTTTCACGCGTTTCGTTTTAAGCGAGATGAGGGAAAGTGCTTCGTCGCAAGATGCAAAGGCCGTAAGTGTGACTTTCGCCTTGTTGAGTTTGGCGATGCGGATAAGGTCTGTGAAGGCAATGTTTGCGTGTCCGTAGATGATAGATGTGTCGATATCCATTTGTGCCTGATAGCGAAGCAACTCCATCTCCAAGCCAAGACTGTCGGCGAGGCCAATTCTTTCGGCATAATAAACAGGCAAACAATTGATGGCAGGCATGACAGCGACACGAAGGACAGTAGTGTCGATGTCTGTACTGTCTGCATCAAATTGCGTGGCCTCCTGTCGATGAGAGCAGGAGGCCAGCATGATTGTGGCTATGATTGCCAGTAGAATTCGTTTCAAATCTTAACCTTTGATGGCAGCTACGCCAGGAAGAACCTTGCCTTCGATAGCCTCGAGGAGAGCACCACCGCCAGTAGAGATGTAGCTCACCTTGTCTTCGAGACCGAACTTGTGCACGCAAGCCACGCTATCACCACCGCCAATCAGGGAGAAAGCACCTTCTGCGGTTGCCTTTGCGACTGCCTCACCTACTGCACGAGAGCCGGCACAGAAGTCATCACACTCAAAGCATCCTGCAGGACCATTCCAGAGAATCGTCTTTGCACCCTCGATTGCCTTGGCGAATTTGGCTTGACTCTTGGGACCTACATCGAGGCCGTCCCAACCATCTTCAATGGCGTTGCTGGGGAAAGTCTTAACCTCAGCACCTGGCTTAACGCTGAAAGTACCGAAATCATAGCCTGTGCAGCATACACTATCCTCAGCCAGAACGAGTTCCACGCCGTTCTTCTTGGCCATTTCTTCCACGCCGAGAGCGACGTCGAGCTTGTCCAACTCAACAATCGAATTGCCGATTTCGCCGCCATGAGCCTTCATGAAAGTGTAGGTCATACCGCCGCAAAGGATGAGTTTATCGACCTTGCCGAGCAGATTTTCGATGATACCAATCTTGGTGCTCACTTTCGAGCCACCCATGATGGCTACGAAGGGGCGCTTGATGTTCGAGAGAACATTGTCGACGGCCTTCACCTCTTTCTCCATCAGGAAACCGAGCATCTTGTTGTCAGCATCGAAATAATCGGCGATGACGGCAGTCGAAGCGTGCTTTCTGTGAGCAGTTCCGAAGGCATCCATCACGTAGCAGTCAGCATAGCTGGCAAGTGTCTTGGCAAATTCCTTCTGGCTTGCCTTCATGGCTTTCTTGGCTTCTTCGTAAGCAGGGTCTTCCTTGTCGATGCCGACAGGCTTGCCTTCTTCTTCGGGATAGTAGCGGAGGTTCTCGAGCATAAGAGCCTCGCCCATCTTCAGAGCCTTGGCTGCATCCTGAGCCTTAGCGCAATCGGGAGCAAACGCAACAGGGCAACCGAGAGCTTTCTCTACGGCACCACGAATCTGACCGAGTGAGAGCTTGGGGTTCACCTTGCCTTTTGGCTTACCCATATGGCTCATAATGATGGCAGCGCCACCGTCTGCGATAATCTTCTTCAAGGTGGGAAGGGCACCACGAATGCGGGTGTCGTCGGTAATCTCACCATTCTCGTTCAAGGGCACATTGAAGTCAACGCGCACAATTGCCTTTTTACCGGCAAAGTTGTAATCAGAGATAGTCATAATATTAATGTGTTATGTTGATGATTTAAATTGCTCTGCAAAGGTACGACATTTCTCCGAAATGTGCAAGTTTTAACTGCGAATCTTCTTTTGGAAAGTTTTACAGAGATGCGAAAGGCCGCATTTGTCGCACTTCGGACGAAGGGCTGTGCAGGTGTATCGGCCGTGAAGAATGAGCCAATGATGGGCATCGGGAATCTCTTCGGCTGTAAAAAAGCGTGTGAGCGTCTGCTCTACGGAGTAAGGAGTCTTGCACGAATCGGGCACAAGGCCTAGCCGATGGCTGACACGAAAAACGTGAGTATCGACTGCCATCCTTGCTTCGCCCCATACCACACTTAGCACCACGTTGGCTGTTTTGCGGCCAACTCCTGGAAGTTCGGTCAGTTGCTTCAGGTCTTGAGGCACCTCTCCTCCGTACTTTTCCCAAAGCATTCGAGCCATTTCTGCAAGGTGTTTGGCCTTGTTGTTAGGGTAGGAGACGGAACTTATATAGGAATAGAGGACTTCGGGACTGGCCAAAGCCATCGCCTCGGCATTAGGATAGTCCTCGAAGAGCTTGGGTGTGACCTGATTGATGCGTTTGTCCGTACATTGAGCACTCAAGATGACGGCCACGAGCAACTGGAAAGGATCGTTGTAATGGAGTTCCGTCTTGGCTTCCGGCATTGCCTGCCGAAAGTAAGCCGAAACTTCGCTGTAGAGCTGTTTGCGTGTCATCTTTTATCCTTTCCCTTGTTGTTCCGAAAAACGACTGCAGTGATGTTGGCAAACGTCACACTAGTAAATTGCAAACGTCACACTAGTAAATCGCCAACGTCAAACGTGATGTTTTGCTTTTAACCACGTTATGTTTTCAGACCACCTATTTCTTGATTTTACTTTTCTTTACTCCCTCGAACGTCATCTTCACGGGTTGGATGGTTCCGTCCTCATTGAAGACGAGTTTGTCGATACATGTAACGCGGTGATTTCCATCGCGTTCCTCAAGCGGACGACGATGGTAGATGATGTAGTATTCATCCTTTCCAGGCACTTGAATCACGCTGTGATGACCTGCTCCACGAGCGATACTCTCGTCTCTCTGCAGTATCTTGCCCTTGAGTTCGAAGGGGCCGAAGGGAGTGTCGCTAATTGCGTAAGCCACGCAATAGTCGGGACCAGTCCAACCACCTTGGCTCCACATGAAATAGTACTTGCCGTTTCGCTTCAACATGAAAGGTCCTTCGACGTATTCTCGGCTGGGAGTAATCTCGTGGAACTTCTGTCCGTCTTCCCAAGGAACGATGGAAAGGAGGTCAGGACTCAGCTTGCAGACGTTACAATGACGCCAGCCTCCGTAGAACATATAGTACTGTCCGTCATCATCACGGAAGACGAATTGGTCGATAGGCTGTGCTCCATTCACGATTTCGTTGATGAGCGGCTTGCCGAGAGCGTCTTTGTAAGGGCCTTCAGGCTTGTCGCTGACGGCCACTCCGATGCCTCCAATCTCACCTTCATGCACGTCGTTTCCACCAAAGAAAAGGTAGAACTTATTGTTTGCTTCGATGATTGCTGGAGCCCAAAGCGCTCTCCTCAGCCAAGGAATATTGTCCTTTGTGATGACATTCTCGTGCTTCGTCCAGTTCACAAGGTCTTTGCTCGAGAAGGCATCGAAGTGCAACTGCTCGTCGTAGGGAGCACTAAAAGTGGGGAATACCCAGTACTTTCCGTCGAGGACGGCTCCTTCGGGATCGGCATACCAACCCTGGAAGATGGGATTTCCACTTGTCTTTTTCTTCTTGGCATCAGCCGTTCCGATGATGCAGCCCAGCGAAAGGGCGAGGAGGAGAACTTTGTATTTCATAGTTAAAAGTGTTTTGTCTTAATCGATGATTCCTGCTTTTTCCAGAATGGGAATGATGCGGCTTGCAAGCCTGCGTTTTTTCTTGTCTTTCTCGGCATAATAGGCGTTGTGCAGTTCGATGAGATTGCGGCTCAGCAGCAACTTGTCCATCATTGGGTCGTCAAACCTCTTAATGTCGAAGTGCCCTTTCTCATTGGCTCCGGAGGTAATGAGGTAGCAGACTTTGTTCTTGAGTAGCTTGTTTGCAGACACGGCACCCTCGATGCCTCCTGCTACTGCGGCCCCAGCCATGCCAAATAATATTCCTGCTGCCAAAGCAGCTCCAGCAGCTTCAGATTGCTCATTTTGAGCTTCCTTGCCTGCCAATATGCCCGTAAGCAGCAGGTTGTGCTCTCCGATTCGAGCGGCTTTGCAGTAGCCTTTGCCCAGCTTCGTCTTTTCGAATCGCAGGTTGCGACTGTTCACATAGAGCGTGTCGGCTTGCATCACAACGAAGGCCGTATTAAGGAGCCTGTCGGTATATTCGTCTCCAGTCTTCAGCTTGTAATTGCTGACGCCCCACATAATCTGGTGTCCTTTGCTGTGAATGGTGCAATAGACGGTGTCCAAGTCAATCCATTTGTCAGCGAGGAAGTCCTCGTAGGACTTGCAGTATTGGCATTTGCCGCATACGGAAACGGTCGCCATAAGCAGCAGAGCCAAAGTCAAAACTGTCTGTTTCATAACTCGTTGTAAATTCGTCTTATTCCTCTACGATACCTTTTCTCTTCTTCGTCAAAACCTGCTCCTCGACTTCCATAGTGGAGAGGGCATCCATGAAGCCTTCGAAGATTTCCTGGGTGCGGTCCACCGTCTTCCTGCGGAACTTGCCGCTGCGAGGATAGAGCTTCGTGCCTTTCTTGTTGACAGCCACCTTGTCAGTAATCCACTCCTCGGCTTTGTAGGGAATGCCGTTCTTGCCTTCCATGTTCTCATTATAGTAATATGAGATTTGTGTGATGGTAAGGCTGACCTTATTTCCTTTGACGTTGGCACTCAGCAGATAGCGGAAACGGGTACGGTCAAGCTGAAGGAACGTCACTTTGTTGAAGACCATGTATTCCTCGATGCGGGCCACAATGTTACCTTGCACTTTCTCTTCGGAGATGATGCGAGTGTAGGGCAGCGACGGGTCGTGGATGGCGTTGCCGATCAAAGAGTTCTTGATGTAGGCAAGCATGATGTCGTAGATCTGCTGCTCGTTCTTGTCTGTGACGCTAAAGGCCTTTTGGAAGGTGACGACACCATCCACTTCGGGAACTGCGCCAAGCAGATACTTGGGATCTTTCATGTAATCTCTCTTTCCTGCCATAAGGAAAAGAGGCAAGCACAGAAGTGCTGCAAAAATAATGCTCTTTTTCATTGTATGTGATTTTAATGTTTATTCGTATCTTATTGCTTCAATCGGGTCCATGAGTGCTGCTTTTCTGGCGGGAACATAGCCAAAGAAGATGCCGATGAAGGCACAGATGCAGAAGCTGAGACCCACGCTCCAAAGGGGCACGCTGCTTGGCAACATGAAGACATTGCTTGCCAGCCAGCTTCCTCCATACCCGAGAGCCACACCAAGTAGGGCTCCCGTAAGCGATATCATGACACTTTCGATGAGGAACTGACTCATGATATCTATGCCTCGAGCACCAACGCTCATGCGCAAACCTATCTCTTTTGTTCGCTCGGTTACGCTCACCAACATGATGTTCATGATGCCTATACCTGCCACGAGAAGCGAGAATGCGGCTGCCACAACAAGTATGAGGGTGATGGTATCCATTGTGGTGGACATCGTTTCCATCCATTCTGCTTGGGAACGAATGGTGAAGTCGTCGTCGGCATCATCCTTGAGCTTGTGGTTGCGTCGCAGTATCTGAGTCACTTCCTCAATAGCGTCGTCGCTCAACTCTTCTGCCAAAGCGCTCATCACGATGCTGCTGAAGAAGGTCTGGGCGGCAATGCGTTTCATGACTGTAGTGTAGGGCGCAATCATTACATTGTCTTGATCCATGCCCCAGCTATTGTAGCCTTTCGACTTCAACACGCCGACTATGCGGAAAGGAATGCTTTTGAAGCGGATCACTTTGCCAACGCAATCGGCATCTTCGCTGCCGAACAGTTCCTTGACAATCGTGGTTCCCACGACGCAAACCTTGGCGCTCTTCATCACATCCTCTTCCGTGAAGCAATCGCCACTCTTGATGTCCCAAAGCTTGATGGTCATGTAGTCAGGACTCTCGCCATACATCGTGCTATTCGTATTCTTGGAGCCATAGATGACTTGGCCGCCGCTGGTCACTTCCGGACTGACGTGAGTGATGAGGGTTGCCTCGTCGAGAATGCTCTCGTAATCTGCCTGCTTGAGTGTCTGCATGGCAGATGGGTCCAGACGAACGCCACCTCGCATCTCGCCGCCAGGTCGTATGGTAAGCAGATTGGTGCCCATCTTGCTCAAGTCTTCGCGGATGCTTTGCTTAGAGCCCTGTCCGATAGCCATCATGATGATGACCGCTGCCACACCGATGATGATGCCAAGCATGCTCAGGAAGGAGCGGAACTTGTTGCTCATAATGGCAGTCATGGCGACTTTCAATAGGTTCTTTATGCTCATTTCTTGTCTTGTGGTTTGTCGTTTAACGTGCCTTGTTCTTTGCTTTTACATGTATGTGCAATTGCATTTACATGTACGTGCAATTGCATCTACATGTACGTGCAATCAACTTGTCGTGTTTCGCTGGGTCAGTCATCGTTCGTTTTTGGCAATGCTGCCAGCGCTTCTCTGGCATCGAGGATGTTTGTGTTCTCCTTGTCGTCGTATATCTTGCCGTCGCGAAGCATGATGTTGCGGCTACTGTATTGCGCTATCTCAGGATTGTGAGTGACGAAGATGATGGTTCGACCTTGCCTGTGCAACTCTTGGAAGAGGCACAGAATCTCGAACGAGGTGTGTGTGTCGAGGTTACCTGTCGCTTCGTCGGCAAGGATGACGGCTGGATTGTTCACCAACGCCCTTGCAATGGCGACTCGCTGCATCTGTCCGCCTGACATCTGATTGCTTTTGTGGTCGAGTCGGTCACCAAGTCCCACTGCCTGCAGAGCCTTGATGGCTGCCTCTCTGCGCTGACGGGAATTGTATGTCTTGTTGTACATCAAGGGCAACTCTACGTTCTCGACGGCAGTTGTTTTGGCAAGCAAGTTGTAGCTCTGGAAGATGAATCCTATCTTGCGATTGCGGAGGATGGCACGTTCGCTACGTCTCATCTTGCGGACAGGCACACCATCCAGGATGTACTCTCCGCTGGTAGGTGTGTCGAGACAGCCAAGCTGGTTGAGCAACGTGCTCTTGCCAGAGCCCGATGTACCCATGATGGTGACGAACTCGCCTTCGTGTATCTTGAAGCTGACACCTCGAAGCGCCTTCACCACCTCGCTGCCTACATGGAAGTCGCGACGAACATCCTGCAGTTCGATGACTACCTTTCTGTCGTTCTTCTCCATTATTGCTTCTTCTTGTCTTTGTCCTTATCTTGATTTCTATTCCTTGGTCTTGGCATGAAGGGATTGGTGTTCTGCTGTCCTGCTTCGATGTCCGGCATGTTAGCCTCCACGTCGATAATGATCTTCGTGCCAGCAGTCAAGCCACTCGTCACCTGCGTCAGCGTGCCATTTGTGACACCTGTCTGCACGGCAATGGCTTTGAGGTTAGGACCTTCCTTTGTCCATACCTTTATGGGACTCTCGACATCTGTTATCGTTTCGCCATCGTTGAGCATAGCTTCGCTTGGCTTGAAGCGGAGAGCCTTGCTGGGGATAGCGAGCACGCCAGGCATCTCGAGGGTGTAGATGTTGACGTTTGCCGTAAGACCTGGCTTGAGTTTGAGGTCTTGATTGGGAGCGCTGATGACGACCTCGTAAGTCACAACGTTGCTCTCTGTCGTGGGTTGCTGACGAACCTGAGTGACGGCTCCTTCGAAAGTGTCGTTGGGGAAAGCGTCAACAGTAAAGCTGACACGCTGTCCTTCCCTCACTTCGCCTATGTCTGCTTCATCGACATCGGCAATTACACGCATATCGGTCAAGTCCTTAGCAATCGTGAAGAGGGTAGGTGTGTTGAAGCTCGAAGCAACGGTTTGCCCTTCTTCCACTTCTTTCTTCAGTACCACGCCATCGATAGGGCTTGTGATGGTGGCATAGCCAAGATTGGTCTGTGCTTTCTTGACGCTTTCCTTCTGGTGTGTTACGGTTTGCTGCGCCTTGATGTATGACAGGCGAGCCTGTTCATAGTCATTAGCAGAGATGAGCCCTTTGTCGTAGAGAGCCTTGAAGCGTTCGTAGTTGGTTTTCTGATAGTCGAGTTCGCTTTGTGAGCTCTTCAAGTTGGCCTGAGCACTACTCAACTCGCTGATAAGGTTGGTACGGTCAAGCTCGGCAATGATTTGGCCAGCCTTGACAACGCTGTTATAGTCAACATAAAGCTTGCTGACAATACCGCTGACCTGTGTGCCGACATCGACACTCGTTACAGGTTCGATGGTACCTGTCGCCGTTACACTTGTGACGACGTCTTGGACTGCTGCTTCTGCCTCGATATAGGTGAAGTCTATCTTCTTGCCGCAACTGCTCACGATGGCTGTCGCTACAATCAGCATTGCTGCTTTGATGAATGTGTGAGTTCTCATATTATATTATGGTATATATTATATAATGTGTACTTTTAGAGTTCGATTTTCTCTCCTGTATAGAATTTGAGGAGTTGAATGTTGAGCAAAGCCGTGTACTTGCTCTGGAGCAAGTCTTGCTCTGCGCTGATAACGTTGTCGCGACCTTGCAACACATCGACGGTATTCTTCAAGCCATGATGGAATTGTTCGTTAAGCAATTCATAGCTTGCTTCCTGACTCTTGACGCGAGCCTTGGCAGCGAGGTAGTTCTGCTGACCGCTGTTAGCATTGAGCCAGTATTGTTCGATGGTGCTTGAGAGGGTGTTCTTCTTGTCTTGCAGGTCAAGTTTCGAGGAGAGTTGTTGCAGTTTAGCATTCTTGACGTTCGACAGATTGCGTCGATTGTCGAAAATAGGAACACTAAAGTTAAGTCCGGCACTCATGTTGAGATTGGTCTTCATCTGTTCGCCCCAGCCGTTCTTACTGCCGCTGGAGTGATTGCTTCCCAGGCTTGCACTAGCTCCAATGGTTGGATAGAAGCCACGCTTTGCGATATCCAGTTGCATATTGGCAGCTTCGATGCTCAGTTCGGCACTCTTTATTTCCGGACGTTTCTCGAGGGCTTTTGCATAAGCTTCTTGAGCGCTTGGGACGAGAGCGAGCACTTGTTCGTCGGATGGAATGTTGCCAGCCACATCGAAAGGAGTGTTGAGATCAAGTTCGAGGAGTGCTTTGAGTTGGCGTATGTAGTTGGCAAGCTGCGTCTCACTATTGACCACAGAATACTGAGCACTACTCAATTGTGCCTCGAGTTGCACGACATCTGCCTTTGCCATCTGTCCCTGATTCATCATTTCCACACCCCTGTCATATTGGCTTTGAGCGGTAGTGAGGAGTTGTTCGTTGACCTTCTTGGCTTCCTTCGTGTACATGATTTGCACATAAAGTTGTGCAATCTGCTCCTGAATGGTAAGCTCGCTTTGTTCAGTCGTAAGGGCTGTGATGCGATTTTCCAGTTCCTGAGCCTTGATGTTCTTGTAGTTGATGCCGCCGTTCCATAGTGTGACATTGGCATTCAGGCCGTAAGTGCCTTGGTAGGTAACGTTGCTGCGAGTGCTCGTCACTTGGTCGCCTTGCACGACATTGATGACTTCTGTGAACGGGCGATAGCCTAAGCCTTGGTTCGTACTGAAACTGAGGCTTGGAAAGAGTGCGCCTTTGTCTTGCCACAGATTAACTTCGCCACGTTCCTCGCTGATGCGATTCTTTTGAACCTGAATGTTGTGTTTCAACGCATAGTCCAAGCAGTCCTGCAACGTCCATACTTGTTGGGCAGAAGCATTCCCGGTGAAAAGCATCAAAAGGAATAATAATCTAATTTTCATATCTTTAATCTTTCATTTTCTCGTTTCTCATTCTAATCTCCTTGAAAGTGTGCCGCCGTTCTCCATAGTACTCCCATAGCAGGTTGATGGGTGAGAGTATCTCTTCGTTGGGAACGATGGTTGCTGCCATGTTCTTATCTCTGTCTTCCTTGAAGTCCTTTTGTATCCGACGGAAGTCAAGATGTGCCTTTATGACAGCTTTGCAAGCAGCCCAATGCCCCCCAACGAGGAAGTGCAGAGCAGCAGCGGCATCAAGCAACCGACGCCAATGCATTACTTTGCTGAACCTCTTCTGCGGCATGTTTTTGTAGAGGAGTAGCAAATTATTGCGGAAGTTGAGGTAAGCCTTCTGCGGACTTTCTTTTGGCAAAGTACCTCCACCAACATGATAGACCACGCTCTCCGGAATGCAGACAATCTTGTAACCGCGACTCCTAAGCCGCCAGCAAAGGTCAATCTCCTCTTGATGAGCAAAGAAGCGGGCATCTAATCCTCCTGCTTCCAAATATACCTTTCGGCGGATGAGTAGGGCAGCTCCTGTTGCCCAAGCCACCGATGCAATCGTATCGTACTGTCCCTCATCTCGTTCAACTGTGCCAAGGATGCGACCTCGACAGAATGGAAAGCCCAACTTGTCGATGTAGCCGCCACAAGCACCGGCGTATTCCAACATTTCCGGAGCCCATTCGCACCGTATCTTTGGCTGGCAGGCTACCACTTCGGGGTGTGCTTCCATGTAGTCGAGCATCGGCTTGAGCCAACCTTTTTCTACACGAACATCGCTATTGAGCAGCAGACAAAGGTCGCATTCCACCTCGCTGATAGCCTTGTTATATCCTTCGGCAAAGCCGTAGTTTCGGTCGAAGACGATGGTATGGATGTTAGGAAACTGTTCGGCAAGAAGCTTGAGCGAGCCGTCGCTGCTGCCATTATCGGCCACCACAACCTCTGCTTCTGGCGAGTGCTCGATTACTGTAGGCAGGAAGCGACGCAGCATTTCCTCACCATTCCAATTCAATATGACGATGCTCAGTTTCATTCTATTTCTCCAATCAGAGCGTCTCCCTTTTCGTTCCATTCGCCAAGACGAACCTGAACGATTGTGTTGTCGAGCCCCTTGCCCTTCAGCTCTTGATTCTTGACTTCCACTCTAATGTAGTTGTCTGTGAAGCCGTGCATTATGCCAGCGTTTTTGCTGTGTTCGAGCAGGACGGGGCGTGTTTGTCCTTTATATATATTATAATGTGTACGCAGTTTTTTGTCGCTGAGTTTCAGGACTTGCTGGCTGCGTTCGTGTTTCTGTTCTGGCGAGACGATGCCTGGAATCTGCAGAGCCTTCGTGCCTGGCCGTTCGCTATAGCTGAATACGTGGTATTGGCTTACGGGCATAGCCTCCATAAAGTTCAGAGCTTCGGCAAACAGTTCGTCTGTCTCGCCACGCATGCCTACGATGACGTCCACGCCGATGAAGGCATCGGGGATGTACGTCAGAACTTCCTGTATCTTTTCCCCGAAGAACTTCGTGTCGTAGCGTCTGTGCATCAGTCGGAGTACCTCGTCGCTACCGCTTTGCAGCGGGATGTGGAAGTGTGGCATGAAAGCTCGGCTCTGGCTGCAGAAGCGGATGACTTCTTCCGTCAACAGGTTAGGCTCGATGCTGCTGATGCGATAGCGCTGGATGCCTTCCGCCTCATCGAGGGCTTGAAGCAAATCGATGAACCGTTCTCCAGTCGTCTTTCCGAAGTCGCCGATGTTGACACCTGTTAGCACAACCTCCTTACCACCTTGCCGAGCAGCCTCTTCTGCTTGCTTTACCAGCGAAGCGATACTACCGTTGCGGCTTCTTCCCCTTGCAAAGGGAATGGTGCAGTAAGTGCAGAAGTAGTCACAACCGTCCTGAACCTTCAGGAAGAAGCGTGTTCTTTCACCACGAGCACAAGCAGGAACGAAAATTCCCCTTTTATCTCCCTCCAAAGCGAGAGTGTCTGTTTTCTCTGCTTGAAGAGGAGTTGCAATTCGTTCAGCTATCAGCTTCACAATCTCTCCCTTTTGTTTTCCGTCCACGAAGAGAAAGTTTTCTCCCCATAAAGGGGGAGTTAGAGGAGGTTTGTAGCAGCCTGTAGCTACCATCAGTGCATTCGGATGCTTGCGATGCAGTCGGTTGATGGCTTGTCTGCTCTTGCTGTCCGCCACCTCTGTGACGCTGCAAGTGTTCACGATGCAGATGTCAGCCGACTCTCCGTTTCTGGCAGTTTCTACGCCTGCAGCCTCCATTTGTTTCTGTATGGTGCTCGTCTCGGCAAAGTTCAACTTGCAGCCGAGGGTGTAAAAAACAGCCCTTTTACCTTTTAACGCATTCACGCGACAAAGTTACGCTTTTTTCTTGAAAGTGCCAAATTCTTTAAGAAAAGATAAGAAATGCTGCTATTGATTTTCAAGCACTTAGGAAAAACTTGTAAAAAATTATGAAAAAAAGTCGCAAAAATTTGCACGTAATTCAAAAAATCGCCGTACCTTTGCAGCGTTTTAAAGAACAATTGATTGTTTTACAAGTTTTAAAAAGCAAAAAAGAAATGAAAAAGTTAGCATTTTTGTTCGCAGCTGTTGTAGCTGTATCTTTCGCATCTTGTGGTCAGAAGACTGAGCAGGGCGCCTGCTGCGATAGCGACAGCGTAGCTGTTGAAGAGGCTGTTTGCGCATGTGATTCTTGCCCAGGCGATAGCGTTTGTGCAAACGATAGCGCTTGTGCTTGCCCCGTAGCTGAGTAATCAACAGCCGAGCAAAAAAGTCTCACGAGAGCCGTACCGATAGGTGCGGCTCTCTTTTTTTTGTCTGCTGAAGATAGCTTGCTGCCCATACCTGAAAACGTAACGTGTTACGTTTGCGATTTTAACGTGTTACGTTTGCGATTTTAACGTGTTACGATTGCAATCATAACGTTCTTAGTTTGCCAACTATCTTGACGAAGGGCGCAATTGTGGCTGCCCAAAGTCAGTCGAACGATGAAGGTGGGAAGCAAAGTTCTAGATGCGATTCAGCTCTTTTCCTTGCATGAAAGCAGCTACATTTGCGGTTGCAATGTCGATAAGTCGGCGGCGGGCTGCCACGGATGCCCAGGCAATATGAGGCGTAATGAAGCAATTGGGGGCTGAAATAAGCGGGCTTCCTTTCTTGGGAGGCTCTTCTGAGAGGACATCGACGCCAACTGCATAAAGTTTCTTTGCCGCAAGTGCCTCAGCTACAGCCTGTTCGTCGAGCAGAGGTCCGCGACCTGTATTGATGAGGATGGCTGTAGGCTTCATCAGGGCAAGGCGTTCGCGATTGACAAGATGGTGGGTTCCCTCAGTCAAAGGACAATGCAGACTCACCACATCCGCCTCGCTGAAAAGCTGTTCATAACCAGCCGCTTTCCTGATTCCCAACTTGCTCAGCTCCTCTTTCGACTTGCTGCTGACGGCCATGACCTGCATTCCCAAAGCCTGCGCCATCTTTGCCACTTGCCGACCTATGTTGCCAAGACCAACGATGCCGAAGGTCATGCCGTCCAATTCGATGAGTGGTGACTTGCTGAAGGAAAAGTCAGGACTCATTTGCCATTCGCCATTCCTGACTGCTTCGGCATGAAGTGCCACCTGATTTGTGATGTTCAAAAGGTGAGCCATCACCATTTGGGCAACCGACATTGTGCTGTAAGCGGGAATGTTAGTCACGGCAATTCCGCGTTGATGGGCTTCCGCGATGTCAACTACATTGTAGCCCGTTGCCAGAACGCCGATGTAGCGCAGCTTGGGCAAGGCAGCCATAGCCTCAGCATCGATGATGACCTTGTTCGTCAGCAACACTTCCACACCTTCGGCTCGACTCAACAATTCCTCAGGTTTCGTACGTTCGAAGGCCTCGAGTTCGCCAAGTTCGCGAAGCCCATCCCACGACAAATCGCCAGGGTTAGCCGTATATCCGTCAAGAATAACAATCCTCATTTCGTCTTATTTCCCTTTCTTGTTGAACCTGTTCGAGAGTCCGATAGCTCCAGTCGGGCAAACGAGTCGGCAGAGATGGCAGCCTACGCATTTCTGACCGATGATGTGTGGCTGGCGAACATCAAGGTCGAAAGTGATGGCTTGGTGTCCGCCATCGGTACATGAGATATGGCAACGGCCGCAACCTATGCATTTCTCTCGGTCAATCTTCGGCAGCACCATTGTGTCTCTGTCAAGATCTGCCGGCAGGACAAACGAAGGTAATTGCTCGCCTACGATGTCCTCGATGGTAATTGTCTTGCCTGCTGCGAGCGATCGTTCCGTGAGATAAGTCTGCATGCCCATGATGAGGTCGTCGATGATGCGATAGCCATACTGCATGACAGCCGTGCAAACTTGCACATTGCAGCAGCCTATCTGAATGAATTCCAAAGCGTCTCTCCATGTTTCTATGCCGCCAATGCCGCTGAACTGGATGTTCTTCATGATGGTGTTCTGCGCCATCTCGAGGATGAAACGCTGGGCGATAGGCTTCACAGCACGACCCGAGTAGCCTGATATCGTCTTCTTCTCGCTGACTTCAGCCTCGGGAGAGAAGGTGATGCTCTTGATGGTGTTGATGGCCGAGATGGCGTCTGCTCCTGCAAAGTACGAGCCCATCGCAGGTTGATTGACTTGTGTGATGTTTGGTGTCATCTTGGGGATGACGGGAATCTTCACGTTTCGCTTGACGTAGGAGGTGTAGAAGGTGACGAGTTCGGGGTTTTGTCCGACATCACTTCCCATGCCTGTTAGTCGCATTTGGGGGCAAGAGAAGTTCAGCTCAACTGCGTCACAACCAGCTTCTTCCGCCATCTTGGCGAGTTCTATCCACTCTTCTTCGTATTGCCCCATAATGCTGGCAACGACGACTTTCGACGGGTAGTTCTGCTTCAAGCGCTTCAATATGTCGAAATCGACCTCATAAGGATTTTCGCTCAACTGTTCCATGTTGCGGAATCCGGCAAAGGAAGTGCCCTCCTTTATCGCGTCGAATCGAGGCGAAACCTCTTGGATGTCTTGCTTGCAGATTGTTTTGTAGAAGACGCCTGCCCAGCCCATATCGAAAGCTCGAGCTACCATCTCGTAGTTAGTACAAATGGCAGATGAGGCCAGAAAGAATGGGTTCTCGCAAGGGATGCCACAGAAGGTGATGCGCAGAGGCGCGAGTGGTGGCGGACAAGAGGCTGGCGCGTCAGACTTCTTGAACATCTCTCTCAAACGGATGGGCTGGTCATAGTGGATGCAAGCCTGTTCTGCCCGTTCCAGGTCGACATCCGAGCAATCCGCAATCCACCTGCCTGCATTCTTGATGTTGTCAAACCGAATGGCTCGGATGGCACGAGCCGGATCACCCTTAATGCAAGCTTTTGTGCAAGGAGCGTCTTCGCACAACAGGCAGCGAGCAGCCTCTTCTTTGATGTGTAGCATAAGTGTTCTTGTTTAAGTTCTACGAATAGTTAGTGGGATAGCTTCTTTATTTGTCTGGCAGAACGCTTCGGCATCGTCGAGAACGAGTGCCAAATAGCCTCCGCCTCCTGCTCCAGGCATCTTCCATGCAAGCACGCCATCCATCGCAGAATAGCGGTCGATGTATTCTTGAACGCCTGGCTGAATCATAGCTGGGAACATAGAAACCTGAGCTTCAAACGATGCTTTATATGCCGCAGCAAAGTCTTGTAGGTCGGTTAGCATGATAGCATCCCAACATTCGTCAGCAGCCTTTGCCAGAGCTTTAACCTTCGGCTGGGTGATATCCCTGCCTTCGACTACCGAGCAACCAGGTCTGCGGGGAAACATAGGCACCAGACAGAGATGACTTTCCAGCCAGCTGAGGATGTGCTCGTCGCCACATTGCTCAATTCTGTCGGGCCAATAACGGGCATTGTAGTGGTGTCTGCACAAACCAGGAACGCATATCCCGATGGCATCTTGTGCTCCGGAAATGATGCCGTCACTTCGTTCTGGGTCATTTTCAAAGCAAAAGACGAGTTTTGCCAGCATCTCGGCATCCATATCGGGCAGCTTCACAGGCCAAATCTTCTGTATCTGTTTGCGAGTGGAGGTAGAGAGGCCACAACGATCTCTTATCTCAAAGTTCGGAACAAGCGAGATGGTAAGAGCCCAACCAGGAGCGAAACAGCTGACATAAGGCTGGTCAATCCACGTTCCAGCAAGGTCGAGTCGAGTGGGAATCTCGCAAATCTGAGCCTTCAATCCTGTGCTCGAGCGGGCATCTAGGCCTTCTGCAGGTGTCCTTTCGAGTACGATATATTCTATTCCTCGCTCTTCGCAGAACCGTCGCTTCTCGTCGCTTGCCCCATCCACATTTACCACAAATCGGTCTGGCTTGAGCATCTCTACTGTCGGAATAAAGTCCATCACGCCACTTCCTTTGTTGATGAAGGCTTCTTTGACATATCGAATGCTCTGCACCATGAAGAGGCGTTCCTGCTCAGGATAGAATGTCTTGTGGTTCTTGTAGTGCAGTATCGTGTTATCCGAACCGATACCAACATACAAGTCGCCATATTGAGCGGCCTGCTTGAAGAACTCTACATGACCGCTATGCAGCAAATCATAGCAACCGCTAACAAAGACCTTTTTATTCATTGAACATTGACTATTGAATGTTGACCTTTTCTTTGACTAAACACGCTGTACCCCAGCACCACTACAAAGCAGATGAGTGGGACAACGTACGATATCGAGACACCAAACCTGTCGCTGACCATTCCCTGAAGAGGCGTCAGTAGGGCTCCTCCGAGGATTGCCATGATAAGTCCGGAGGCACCTATCTTGGCATCATCACCCACGCCCTCGAGAGCTATGCCATAGATGGTTGGGAACTGAAGCGACATGAAGAAACTGATGAGAACTAAGGCGACGACTGCTATCATGCCACTTCCACTCATCAAAATCACTATGAGGCAGAGCACGATATCCAGTGTCGCAGCCCATGCCATCAGCAGGGCTGGGCGGAAGAATTTCATCAACCAAGTAAAGAAGAAGCGAGCCACGCAGAAACAGATGATGCTTGCCAAATAGTAAGTCGCTGCATCAGCTTCCGCGATTCCAAGTTCCTGCATTACCAGTCTGATTGTGAACGACCAGACACATATCTGGGCTCCCACATAGAAGAATTGTGCTATAACGCCCCAAACATATCGTTTGTTCTTGAACAATCGCCCGAAAGACGCGCTCACACTTCCTTGAGCGCTATCCTTTCCTCCAGGCATTTTCGAGAAAGCCATCACTATCATTATGGCGATGAGTACAAAACCAAGCCCCATATAGGTTCCTGAAATACTGCCGAGCGAAATGTCTTGCAGGATGAATTGCTGGCTCAGCAGGATGCCTGTAATGCTTCCAATCGGGTTGAACGACTGGGCGATGTTGAGCCTTCGAGTAGCTGTTTCAGGCGAACCCATTGAGAGAATGTAGGGATTCGCCGTTGTCTCGAGCACAGAACAGCCTCCCGCAAGTATGTAGATAGCAATGAGATAGAACAGATAACTCTCTTTGAGAGCGGCTGGATAGAACAGTATGGCTCCTCCTGCATAGAGCAAAAGTCCCAAGATGATGCCGGCTTTGTAGGAGTATCGCTTGATGAAAAGTGCTGCCGGCAAAGCAAAGCAGAAGTAGGAACCATAGAAGGCAAACTGGATGAGCGATGTTTCAGTGTCGCTCATCTTCATTACTTTCTTGAAGGCCGCCAGCAAAGTGTCAGTCATGTTGTTGGCCAATCCCCAAAGAAGAAAGAGGATGGAGACCAGCGCAAAAGGCAGGAAGTATCGTTTCTCGAGTGTTTTCATTAAAAGTTTCTTATTTTCTTATTATCACATTGTCTTATTATTCTTACTCATATAGGTAGAACATCCGCTCCATCATCTGCCATTTCTCGTCGCTTGTAGCTTCGGAACTGCAGCCCTGAAACTGGCTGACGAAGGCTTCCCACTCAGCCTGGCGAGGCAGTGTGGCGAGCCGAGCCATCGCTTTGTCCCAGTCGAAATCGTGGGGAGCATCTACTATCATGACCAACATGCTGCCCAAGATGTAGATTTCCATCTCGAGGATGCCGACCTCTCGAATGCCCTCGCGAACCTCCTTCCAGTTGTATTCCTTGGAATGCCACTTGATGTATTCGCGCCTTGCCTCTTCGTCGGAGTTGAGCGTAAGAGTCTGCACAAACCGCTTCGTTGGCCCTTGAAACTGCTTTTGAATGTATCCTTCCATGTCCGAGGCCTATTATTGGTGAATTTGGAGTTGCGGGAACGGGAACTTGATGCCTTGCTTGTTGAACTCCGAATAGATGCGCTCGTTCGTGTCGAAGAAGACATCCCAGTAGTCGGAAGCTTTCACCCAAACTCGAAGAACGAAGTCCACGCTACTGCTCGCCAGTTCTTTCACGGCAATGAAGGGAGCCGGCTCTTGCATGATGCGCTCATCTTCCTTGATGAGGTCCAGCGTGACTTGCTTAACCTTCTCAACCTCAGTACCATACTCCACACTTATCGTGAAATCCACTCGCCGCAAATCGTTCTTGTTGAAGTTCGTTATATTGCCACTCGAAAGAGCACCGTTTGGGATGTAAAGCTCCTTGTTGTCAGTAGTTGTCAGTATCGTGTGGAAGATTTGGATAGCCTTCACGAAGCCGCTAACCCCTTGAACTTCAATGAAGTCGCCAATCTTGAAGGGCTTCAGGAAAAGCAGAATGATGCCTCCAGCCAAGTTCTGGAGGTTGCCGCTCAAGGCCATACCCACAGCCAATCCAGCCGAAGCCAGCAAAGCAGCAAGGCTCGTCGTGTTCACGCCAAGAGTGCCGACCACCATGATGACCAGCAAAATGATGAGGGTAATGTTGACGAAACTCTTCAGGAACGACTGAACCGTCGGCTCCACATTCCTGCGCTCCAACATTCTGGCCACCATTCTGTTGATGAACTTGATGGCATATCTTCCCACCACAAAAATGACAACCGCCAGCAGCAGGCTCTTTCCAGCCTCCATCCCCATTGAGATAACCTGGTGAATCAGCTGGTCAACCTCACCACTTTTCGCAGCCTCGATAACTCCTTTCCCTGCCTCAAAAGGTGCAGCTTCAAGAAAAAATATCATGTTATTTCCAGTTTATTCGAATAAATCTCTGCAAATATACAAAACTTTTTCCACATAAACAACTTTGACACAAAAAAGCGTGCGAGAAAACAACCCCAAGGAAAATCGCAAACATAACGTGCCACGATGGCAAACGTATAGTGTGACGTTGGCCATCATCTAGTGTGACGTTTGCAATTATCGCGTGCCTTGTTCTGGCGGATTTATAATCCGACAGGAATGAATATAAGCTTACAATGCGGTAAATGTCGATGATGGTGATGAGTGACGAGTGTTTTGATTTTGTTTTGTATTTAACTCGTCACTCATCACTTTTCTTATCTAACCCGTTGATTATTAGCCCGTAATGGAGGTGACGAGTGGTTTTTGACTCATCACCAACTCATCACCTATGTATCATGCTGTGATTCAGCGATTTAAGTGGTATAGGTGACGAGTGATGAGTGTTTTTTTATTTTTCCGTTTGGGTTTCAGTGGACTGGTCTACTGATACTCCCCGTTATCAAGGTTATTCAGTACGCGCGGTCTGTAAGTAAGTCCCTCTTTCCTCATTTC
>JAGCXU010000003.1 GCA_017961145.1 Bacteroidaceae bacterium
AGAAGTTGTCTTTTCTGTTGGCGAATCGAAGAGTTTGTAAGTAGTGCGAAGCACTTTAAACTCGGTCCGACGGTTCAAAGAGTGGCAAATCTCTTGCTTCTCCTCGTCCTCCAGCGCCATGATGAAAGCTTCTGTCAAGGTGTCGCCTTCGTTCAGGAAGTCATAGGTGGCAGCAATTCTGCGCGTCACAATCTTCGGGCGTTTTTCTCCATAACCCTTCGGAGAAAGTCGGAGAGTGTCTATTCCATGTGCTATAAGATAGTTGACAACACTCTCGGCACGGCGTTGTGAAAGCTTTTCGTTGTATTCATCCTTGCCTCGGAAATCGCAATGTGAAGCCAGTTCGATGGTGACGTTGGGATTCTCGTTAAGTAGAACGACAAGACTATCAAGCGCAACAGTAGAACTGTCCAACAATGCGGCAGAATCAAACTCGTAGAAAATGTTGCGGATAAGCACAGGATTTTCGATACTGGCCAATGGGAATTGAAGCACATATTCCTGACTAACACTGCTTGTGTCTACGCTAAGTTCCTCTTTATGATTTAGATAACCTTTGCATGTGCCCAAGAAAACGTAGTTGACTTTCGGCTTGACTTCCTGCTCGAAACTGCCGTCACCACGTACACTAAGTTTGAGATAAGTACCATCGTCGCCAACCATATAGACAAGTCCTTCAGGCAATTCGTAGCCGTCCTTTTCGTAAACCCAGCCTTTTACGGTCTGTATGACCTCTGGATGATCAAACCTCATGATGTGATCCCAACCTCTTGCATCGCCTCTGTTCGTGCAGAAATAGCCTCGATTGTGCAGCCCTTCGAACGTCATTCCGAAGTCGTCTCCGCTCGAGTTCATCGGATACTTGAGGTTTTCGAGCGTCCAAACGCCCAAACTATCTTGTACTGCTTTGATGATATCCAGTCCACCCATGCCAACATGGCCATTGCTCGAGAAGTAGAAATCCCCGTTAGGACGGAAGGCAGGGAACATCTCGTCGCCAGGCGTGTTGATGGGCCATCCCGCGTTTTCCACACCTCCCAAGCCATGGTCGGTAATAGCTATCTTCCAAATGTCGAATCCACCTTGTCCACCAGGCATGTCGCTCGTGAAATAGAGCCACATTCCGTCTGGCGAAACAGCTGGATGTGCATAGCTGGAGAGCGTGTCTTTCGAGATGGGCAGGAGTTGCGGTTTGCTCCACGAGGCATCGCTTCTTGCACTGGTGTATATTTGTGCGAATCGAGGATAATCACTGTCGTAAGTGCAGACTGTCAGGTACATCGTCTTGCCATCAGGGGAGAAACAGCTGGCGCCTTCTTCGTACTCGCTGTTTAAGTCACCTTCAACTTGTTCAACAGGTTCCCACTTGCCTTTATCGTCCTTCTTCGTGAAAAAGATGTCTGCACTTTTAGTGCCCGTGATACCGCTTATTTCGTTGCCTTTTGCGTCGTTTCTGGTGCTAGTGAAGTAAAGCATATCGCTGTCGTCACCAAGTAAAGCAGGACAGAAATCACTACGTCTACTTGTCAAGATAGGCTCTTTCTTAATGCTGTAAAGGGAGAATGTATTCTTCCATTTAGGAGCGAGTTCGCATCCTTTTAAGCCATTAAGCGCCAATGTGTCGTTTGGAACTTTCTCTAGGAAAGCCTCATATGCTTTGATAGCACTCTTGTAGTCGCCATTCTTTTGGTGCAACTGCCCAAGATAAAGCAGAGCCATTGAGTCAGGATAACCATAGCGAACAGCGTTCTGATAAGCGCCAATGGCCTTTGCCGTATAGTTTATGCGACGATAACATTGTGCCATCTTCCAGGCTCTTTGACCGCGCTTGTCCTTTTCTTTGGTTTGAGTGCGTGAGTAAGCCTTCTTGTATTCGGCGGCTGCATCGAAGTATTCGCCGATTGCATAGAACTGGTCGCCCTTCTTGACATGTACTTCTGGCGTGCAGGCTGACACAAGGAGCAGAAGGATAATATATCGTAAAAGCGTCTTCATAATTATATATATAACGTATGGAAGCGCCTTTTTATTGTTTAGGTTGACGAAGGACTGCAAGAACAATGTCAGTTACCATCTGCTTGAGCTCCTCAAGAAAAGTGCGAGCTTCATATTCGTGTCGCTCTATCTGGCGCAATTTCTTCTCCCAACGACCTGTGAGTTCAGCGCTCTTCAGAAGTTCCTCGTGAATGAGGTCGATAAGTTCAAAACCTGTCTGCGTAGGATGAAGCGAGGAACGTTGACGGCTGATGTATTGTCTGCGGATGAGCGTTTCTATGATAGCAGCTCTTGTGCTCGGACGTCCTATGCCGTTCTCTTTGAGAGCGTCGCGCAGTTCCTCGTCCTCTACGGTCTTGCCTGCTGTTTCCATAGCACGTAGCAAAGTGGCATCTGTGTATGGTTTGGGTGGCGTAGTCCACTTCTCGGAAAGCGAAGGAATATGCTGTCCGCTTTCGCCCTTCTCAAAGACGGGAAGTAACCCTTGCTCATTTTCTTCCTCTTTCGTTTCTGTTTTCTTCTTGAATACTACTCGCCAGCCTTCTTCTATAATCACCTTGCCTGTGGTGCGGAAGAGTATTTGCTTGTCGTCGGAGGGCTTCACTTCGCCCATGACTGTTGTTGTCTCGAATTTGCAGTCGTCGTAGAACGACGCGATAAAGGCTCTTGCGACGAGGTCGAACACTTTCTGCTCCAGTTCGGTGAGGTTTTGTGGGATGATACCTGTGGGAATGATGGCGTGGTGGTCTGTTACTTTCGAGTTGTCAAACACCTTCTTCGATTTGCGTAAAGGCTTCCCACCACCAAGAGGACGAATCAAGTCGGCATAAGGAGCCACGCCAGCAAACTTTGTCTGGTAGAGTCCGTTCATCGTTTGCGGGCATTTGGCGTAGATGTCGTCTGGCAAAAAAGTCGTATCTACACGTGGATAGGTCGTTACTTTCTTTTCGTAAAGACTTTGGATGATGGAGAGCGTTTGCTCGGCAGAAAGCCCTAGTTTCTTGTTGCAATCCACCTGAAGTCCTGTCAAGTCATAAAGTCTTGGAGGAGCTTCCGTTCCTTTCTTCTTCTCAACGGAAAGAACTGTGAAGGGTTTTTCCTTGATGATGTCAAGAATAGCATTTCCTTCGGCTTCTGTGGTATATTCCAAGGGTTTATATATGATGCCTTTAGGCTTCTGCTTCTTGCCTTTTTCAGCAGCGGCAGCAACAGCAGCAGCATCCTCAGCTTCGGCTTCTTCGTCACGTTCTATCGCATTGAACTTCGTGTCGCGATACATCGTGGAGAGTACCCATGACTGCTTTGGAACGAAGTTGTCAATCTCTCTTTGACGGGCCACAACAAGGGCGAGGGTAGGGGTTTGCACTCTGCCGACACTAAGCACTTGCTTTTTGCCTGTCGCATATTTAATAGTGTAGAGTCGTGTGGCATTAATGCCGAGCAACCAGTCGCCAATCGCTCGCATCAGTCCTGCTTCGTAGAGACCTTGATAAGCACTTTGGTCTTTCAGTGTTTGAAAGCCTTCGCGGATGGCTTCCTCTGTCAGACTGTTCACCCAGAGTCGCTTTACGGGGCACTTTGCCGCAGCCTTCTGCATCACCCATCTTTGGATGAGTTCGCCCTCTTGACCGGCATCACCACAATTTATGATTTCATCGGCCTTCTGGAAGAGTCCCTCGATGATGCCGAACTGCTTTTCGACACCCTTATCCTGCTTGAGCTTGATGCCAAAACGGGGTGGAATCATGGGCAACTGACTGAGGCTCCAGCTCTTCCACACTGGTGTGTATTCGTGTGGTTCCTTTAATTCGCAAAGGTGGCCAAAAGTCCAAGTCACCTGATATCCGTTGCCTTCCAGATAGCCGTCCTTTTGGTTTTTTGCGCCAAGCACGTTGGCTATTTCGCGTGCAACAGAAGGTTTCTCAGCGATGCAAACTATCATATCTGTCCTGTTTTGACTGCAAAAATACAAAGAAAATATGAATTATTGATTGTGATTTGTGAATTATTTTGTACTTTTGCATAACGAAATATCTTACGCGGGTATGCTCATTTCCTTTATCGTTACCTATCACAACGAGCCTGAAGCCTTCCTCCAGACATGTATTGAGAGCATTCAGGCACTCCGTCTTTCGCCTGAAGAGGCCGAGATAATTGTGGTGGACGATGGTAGCGAAGTGCCGCCTACCTTTGCAGGACGAGAGGGGATTCGCTACATTCGACAGGAACAAGCTGGACTTTCTGTGGCTCGAAACACGGGAATCAAGTATTCCCAAGGTCAATATCTGCAGTTTGTTGATGCTGACGACTACATTTTCCCTACAGTTTACGAGGCGATTCTTGAACAAATCAGGAGTAATAATCCAGATATGGTGCTTTTTAAGATGACGAAAAAAGCCTCAAAGACTTCAAAGATTACCTCCAAAAACACGTCAGGTCCCTACTTCCTTCAGCATCGCAACCTTCGGGCTGCTGCTTGGGGCTATGCTTTCAAGCGTAAGATTCTAGGTGATTTACGTTTTCGACCAGGTCTTTTGCACGAAGATGAACTCTTCACGCCTCAGCTTTTCATGAGGGTGAAATCTCTTGTGGAACTTGATGCGAAAGCCTACTTCTATCGTCAGCATGATGGCACGATTACGCACTCTTCATCGAAGGTAATTGTGCAAAATCGTCTTGATGATATTCATTTTATTCTCAATGAATTGCGCTCCCTCAACGAACCAATACTTAAACGCAGGATAAGACAGCTTACACTCGACTATTTACAGAAGATTTGGACCTTGACTCATAGCTTCCGAGAGTTCCGTCGACGCAAGAAAGAACTGCGCAAAGAAGGTTTCCTTCCCTTGCCTGTCCGCTTCTATTCCATGCGATATTTTCTGGCAAGCCTTTTCGAGTAGAAAAACATGGCGTGGTTAAAATGAAAACGTATAGTGTTACGATTGCAATTGTATAGTGTTACGTTTGCAATCTTAACGTTTGACGTTTGCAAACATCACGTGCCACGTTGGGAAACTTCGCGTGTCACGCAAGTCTTTTTATTTATGGAACAAAAATCGAGGCTTTTATTTGGTTTACTCTTTCTTTTTTCGTACCTTTGCAAAGCAAAATATGGACTTAATTCATGCAAAACATTAGAAACTTCTGCATCATAGCCCACATTGACCACGGGAAGAGCACTCTGGCAGACCGTTTGCTGGAGTACACGAAGACTATTACCGTGACAAAAGGGCAGATGCTCGACGATATGGACCTGGAACAGGAGCGTGGCATTACCATCAAGAGCCACGCAATTCAGATGGAATACTCGCTCGACGGTCAGAAATACATTCTCAACCTCATCGACACTCCAGGACACGTTGACTTCAGCTACGAGGTGAGCCGAAGCATAGCCGCTTGCGAAGGCGCTCTGTTAGTTGTTGATGCCACTCAAGGCGTTCAAGCTCAGACCATTAGTAACCTCTATATGGCTATCGATCACGACCTCGAAATCATTCCCGTAGTCAACAAATGCGACATGCCCAACGCTATGCCAGAAGAGGTTGAGGACGAGATAGTGGACCTCATCGGCTGCAATCACGAGGATATCATCCGAGCCAGCGGTAAGACCGGCATGGGTGTGGAAGACATCTTAAAAGCAGTTGTGGAACGCATTCCTGCTCCAAAAGGTGACGAGAAAGCTCCCCTGCAAGCGCTCATCTTCGATTCTGTCTTCAACTCCTTCCGCGGTATCATCGCTTATTTCAAGATTGTGAACGGTACAATGAAAAGTGGTGATCAGGTGCAATTCATCAATACGGGCAAGGAGTACAAAGCCGACGAAATCGGAGTACTCAAGATGGATATGGTGCCCAGGCAAGTCCTGAAGTGTGGGGATGTAGGTTACATCGTTTCGGGCATCAAGACTGCAACGGAGGTTAAAGTGGGCGACACTATCACTACTGTCGATAATCCTTGCAAGGAAGCCATTTCTGGTTTCGAGGAAGTGAAGCCCATGGTCTTTGCCGGTGTGTATCCAATAGAAACGGAAGACTTTGAGAACTTGCGCGCTTCGCTCGAGAAGTTGCAGCTCAACGATGCCAGCCTTACCTTCCAACCAGAGAGTTCTGTGGCTCTTGGCTTTGGTTTCCGCTGTGGTTTCCTTGGCCTCCTGCACATGGAAATCATTCAGGAAAGGCTCGACCGCGAGTTCAACATGGACGTCATCACGACCGTCCCCAACGTTTCTTACCTCGTTTACGACAAACAAGGCGTCTGCACAGAGGTTCACAACCCCAGCGGAATGCCCGACCAAACACTTATTGATCATATCGAAGAGCCATACATTCATGCTTCTGTCATCACTACTGCCAACTACATTGGGCCTATCATGACGCTATGTTTGGGCAAGCGAGGCGAACTCCTGAAGCAGGAATACATAAGTGGCAATCGCGTGGAACTTCAATATGCGATGCCCCTTGGCGAAATCGTCATCGACTTCTACGACAAGTTGAAGAGCATCTCGAAGGGCTATGCTTCGTTCGACTATCATCAGTCAGGCTATCGTCCCAGTAAACTCATCAAGATGGACATACTTCTCAATGGTGAGCCTGTCGATGCACTCTCCACTCTGACGCATTTCGATAATGCAGAGTCTTTCGGAAGAAGGATGTGCGAGAAACTCAAGGAACTCCTGCCTCGTCAGCAGTTCGATATCGCCATTCAAGCTGCAATAGGAGCTAAAATCATAGCTCGAGAAACTGTGAAGCAAGTTCGTAAAGATGTCCTTGCAAAGTGTTATGGAGGTGATGTGAGCCGCAAACGCAAACTCCTCGAGAAACAAAAGAAAGGCAAGAAGCGCATGAAGCAAATTGGAAACGTGCAAGTTCCGCAGAAAGCTTTCCTTGCTGTGCTGAAGCTAGATTAGACACAAAATCCCAACCACCCTCTAACAACTATATTTATGAACAAACGTCGCGACATTGCAAAGGAAATTGCCCGCATCTACTGCCCTATGACTCCACTTGGAGTCGACATGCTGGCCAACATTCTTGTCCCAATGAAGTTCCAGAAAGGAGACACCATTCTGGAGGAAGGGAAGGTTTGCAGTGCCCTTTATTTCGTGGAAAAAGGAATGGTGCGGCAGTACTACTACAAGAACAAGAAGGACGTCACGGAGCACTTCTCCTTCGAGGGACGTATCGTCTTCTGCATTGAGAGCTTGCTCAAGCAGGAACCAAGCCGCCTGATTGTAGAAGCACTCGAAAACACATCGCTCTATGCCATTCCCTACGACGCGCTTCTTGGCTTGATGGTGCGCAATCAGGAGATGGAAATGCTCTATCGCAAGATACTTGAACATGTTGCTATAAGTAGCCAGGAGCATGCTGACAGCCAGCGCTTTGAGAATGCAGCAGAACGCTATGATCGCCTTCTTAGAGAGAAGCCTGAAATCATACTCAGGGCTCCGATGGTCCATATTGCCAGCTTCTTGCAGATGACACCCGAGACGCTTAGCCGAGTTCGTGGTGCTGCAACCTCTTCTTCGACAAAGAATAACGCGCCTCGCGACCTTAACAATCCTTGGTGGACGAACACCAATCCGAAGTAATCAGTAAGCTTATGCAAAGGAGTAGAATCATAAAAGTCAAAGACAAAACCTTCGCCGTAACCATTTCAGAAAGGGCTATAAAGAGTCAGATTAAGCGTATAGCTGAAAGGATTAACCGTGATTATGAAGGCAAAGAACCAGTCTTTCTGGCTGTCCTAAACGGCTCTTTCATCTTTGCAGCCGACCTCCTTCGGGAGATAGACATGCCTTGCGAGATTTCTTTCATCAAGTTGACTTCTTATGAAGGCACAAAAACGACAGGAAACATCCGCGAGATAATTGGCTTGAATGTTGACATCACAGGTCGTCCTGTCATCATAGTCGAGGACATTGTCGATACTGGTCTGACGATGGCACACATGCTCGATACGCTGAAAAAGCAAAATCCCGAAAGCATCAATATCTGTACGCTTTTGCTCAAGCCAAGCAAACTTCAGGTCAGACTCAATATACGTTACTGCTGCAAGCAGATTCCAGACGACTTCGTGGTAGGTTATGGTTTGGACTACGACGGCTTTGGACGTAACACAAAAGACATATATACATTAGTTAAACAATGAAAAATATTATTATCTTCGGTGCCCCAGGTTCTGGCAAAGGCACCTACAGCGACGAGATTGTAGAACGTTATGGTATGGGACACATCAGTACAGGCGATGTGCTTCGTGCCGAAATCAAGAATGGAACAGAGCTTGGTAAGATTGCTCAGGGTTATATCTCGAATGGTCAGCTCATTCCCGATGATCTGATGATTGAGATTCTTGCCAAGACATATGATGCCCAGCCTGCTGGCAAGGGCGTTATCTTCGACGGATTCCCCCGCACAATCGCACAGGCAGAGGCTCTCAAAAAGATGCTTCAAGAGCGCGGACATGAGCTGGGCATCATGATTGAACTCGTTGTGGAGGAAGACATCCTGATGTTCCGTCTGCTTCGTCGTGCCAAGGAACAAGGGCGTGAGGACGTC
>JAGCXU010000101.1 GCA_017961145.1 Bacteroidaceae bacterium
AGGTTGGATGGTTTCCCCAGTCGAAACGACCTCTGTGCCGTTTATCTTGTAACCTCGCAACCCGTTTTCCTGTTCGCTCATCCAGTAGGTTCCACCGATATAGGAGATGTCACTCCACACATTATCTGTGGTAATGATGGTGGAGGCGGCTTCCAAAGTGGCTGCATCAGTTCCGCTCACGTCCGAAGTAAAACCAATCTGTTTCTTGTTTCCCCATATCAGCTGAGATCCCAAGTTCTTCATGAATGTGTAGTTCGCCTTGGATAAACGGGGTTGCAGGCTGCTGGAGGTAGGGTCTAAAACATAGATACCGTCAGAATTCATTGCTATGAGTTTATCCTGGAAAAAGCACATGCTTTTGAATCCACCCCAGCCGAGTCGCATCTTCCAGTTTCCCTCCAACTGCATATTGCTGCTCTTTGCACATCGACGGATGCCTTCTGGTGTGCCGATAAACACATATTCATCCGATGCTGCAATGCAGGTGATAGAATAACTAAGTTTGTATGTGTTGCGGAACACGCCTTCTTGCATGTCCACTTCCACAAAGCCGAATCCAGTGGCAAGGTAAGCCATCGAACCATTAATGCCGACGTAAGAGACCTCCTTATCCAGGATGCGTTTGTCTTTCAGCGCAGACAAGTTCTGTACATTACCATTTTTGTCGAGCAAATCGACATTGCTGTTTTTGTAGACAATGAGCAGTTTCCCAGCCTCTTTACTAAATGCAATGTGTGCGATATTCACGTCGCTCAGCACGTCCATATGGTCGTAAATACGTACTTCACCATCCTCTGTGTCGTAGGAAAGCAGGTTACCGTTCATCAGAGAATAGATGATGCTACCACTTGCCTCACTCTTTGTGGCGATTTGGTAGCTGAGGTACATTCGCCAACTGCCAAGTTGTTGAGCAGTAGCGGTAAGGCAAAGCACGCACAGGAGCAGTGCCAGAGAGGAAAGTTTCTTAATCATATGGTCAGACATAACATTATTCTAGTTGATGTGATTACTTGTTCTGTTCATTGTTTCTTTGCTTTCAGATACTCGGCCAGTTTGCTTGTGGCACGTCCGCGATGGCTGATGGCGTTCTTCGCTTCTGCACTCATTTGGGCAAAGGCAAGGCCATTGGCTTCTGTAGGAGCAAAAATGGGGTCGTATCCAAAGCCTCCATCGCCGACACGTTGCTGAAGTATTTTGCCCTCGACGATGCCTTCGAAGAGCATTTCCTTTCCATCTTGAACAAGAGCAATGACTGTGCGAAAGCGAGCCTTGCGTGTTTCTGCCTTTTCAAGTTTGTCGAGCAGACACTGGATGTTAGCATCAGCATCATGACTCTCGCCGTAACCGTTCATAGCTCCAAAGCGTGCCGAATAAACTCCAGGTGCTCCATCCAAGGCATCAACCTCAAGGCCTGTGTCGTCAGCAAAGCAGTCCACACCGTAATGTTCAAAGACATAGAGGGCCTTTTGTAGAGCATTACCTTCAAGTGTGCTGGCTGTCTCTGGAATGTCTTCTGTGCAGCCAATGTCGCTTAGACTCTTCACCATAAAGGTGTTGCCCAGTATTTGCCGGACCTCCTCCAGTTTGTGGGCGTTGTTTGTGGCCATGATGAGTTCTTTCATTCGCTATTTCTTTATGGTATCGAAACCTTCGCCAAAGACACCCTCAACGTTGCTCATGGAGACGAATGCCTGCGGGTCGAGACGCTTTATGAGTTGGAAGATGCTACGACTCTCGTATCTTTTTGCCAGGATGAGCAATACCTGACGTTTCTCTTTACTATAGAATCCTTCGCCCGATAGGACTGTAACACCGCGCTCGAGCTGTGTGTTCACTTTTTCTGCAATCTCTTCGTAGCGTTCGCTGATGATGATGAACTGTACACTTCGCCTTGCTGAGTTAATAACATAGTCGAGGAAGTTGGTGCTGATGAACATTGCCAAATAGCCAACAACTACCGTTTCGATGTCATGTTCAATGATATAGCTGAAGCCAATGATAACAATATCGCACATTAGGAGCAGTCGTCCGAGCGAGATGTTCCAGTACTTATTGATGGAACTGGCAATGATATCTGTTCCGCCTGTACTACCTCCTGCTAGGAAGATGGTTGCCAAACCGAGGCCTTCAAAGAAAGCACCAATGACGCAAGCCATAAACTTCTGTTCGCCCAAGATGTGTATGAGGGAATGAGTGCCATCAGGAGCTATTTCAGTAAGCTGCGTCTGCATCAAGTTGATGGCTCCGGAGATAAGCAATGTTACAATGATAGTGCGTACCAGATAACGCCATCCCAGAACACGCATCGCTATCAAAAGCAATCCGATGTTTATGATGAGGTAAGTAGTGCCGGCAGGGAAACCAGTCAGATAGAAGAATATCGTAGAGACACCCGTCACTCCACCACTTACTATCTTATAAGGCAAAAGGAAGCAGGTATAGCCAATCGTGTAGATGACTGTGCCCAGCAACATTTGCAGATAGTCACGCAACAGTTGCCACGGAGAAGGTCCTATGATGTCTTTCATCTTCATGGCTTTATTGCATTGAATCCGTTTCCATAGACACCCTCTGCTCTGCTTTGTGAAACGAAAGCAGCAGGGTCAGTTTCTTGAATCATGCGCAGAATCTTAACGGACTCCCGTTTGTGCACGATGGTAATGAGGACCTTGATATCTTGATGGCTGTAGTAGCCTTCGCCATTCATTGAGGTCACGCTGTGGCAGGTTTCTGAGATGATGCGCTGACTGATTTCGTCGGGCTTGTTGGTAAAGATGATGAACTGGATGTCTTGCCTTGCCGAGTTGATAAGCATATCCAGGGCATAGGTATAAACAACCAAGGTAACGTAGCCAAACACGACCATCCGCACATCGTGGAAGATGGGCCAGCATGAGGCGATGACCAGGAAGTCGAGGATCAGCAAAGCTCGGCCGAAAGAGATGTTGCGATACTTGTTCACCAAAGCCGCTATGATGTCCCAGCCGCCAGTACTTCCTCCTGTAAGGAAGACGATGCCGATGCCTAAGCCATTCAAGATGGCACCCAGCACGCAAGCCATCGAGTCTTGTCCCTCGCCGAGAATCTGCATCAAGTTGCCACTCTCGTCTGTCATCATCTGTTGACCTAACTCGAGGAAAGAGGAGAGTGCAATGGCAGCATATGCCGATTTGCCGACAAACTTCCACCCAAGAGGCTTGAAGGCTATGACGAGCAGGATAGTGTTCGCGATAAGCACAGCAGCCGCGATGGGGAACTTTGTCAAGTAGTAGAGGATAGCAAACATACCTGTCATGCCGCCTGTCGTGATGTGATAGGGCAACAGGAAGGCAGCCCAACCTAAGGCATAGATGGCCATGCCTAGGTTGATGGCAAGGAAGTCAAGCGTGAATTCCCATATCCTGCGATAGTTTACCTTTGGCATTATGCTTTTGGTTTGACTACGATGTTGACTATTCTCTTAGGTATAGCGATGGTCTTTATTATCTGCATTCCTTCGAGATGCTTTGCTGCTTCAGGTGCTGAGGTAGCAAGTTCTATCATTTGTTCTGGAGTTGCATCAACGGGGAAGAGCATGTCGAAACGCACTTTGCCATTGAATTGCACACCAAGTTTGATGCTTGTCTCTACGAGATACTTCTCTTCGTATTGTGGCCACTTTGCATCGCAGACACTTCCTTCGCTGCCAAATGCTTCCCAAAGCTCTTCTGCAATGTGAGGAGCGAAAGGTGCAATGAGGACTGGCAAAGTCTGAAGTATGGTGCGACTGCTGCACTTCTGCTGACTCAACTCATTGACTGCGACCATGAATGCCGAGATGCTTGTGTTGTAGGAGAACGCTTCGATGTCCGATGTAACCTTCTTGATGAGCTTATGCAGCGTTTTGAGACTGTCGGCAGAAGGTTCTTCGCCGGTCAACGCAAGGTTGCCTTCTTTGTCCCAATATAGGGCCCAAAGCTTCTTGAGGAAGCGGAAACAGCCGTCGATACCGTTAGTATCCCAAGGCTTTGACTGTTCTACAGGACCAAGGAACATCTCATAGAGTCGCAAAGTATCTGCGCCATAGTTCTCGACAATCATGTCTGGGTTGACGACGTTGTACATCGACTTCGACATCTTTTCAATGGCCCAGCCGCAGACGTACTTGCCGTCTTCGAGAACAAAGTCTGCTGTCTCGTATTCAGGACTCCAGGCCTTGAAGGCTTCGAGGTCAAGGATGTCGTTCTTGACGATATTGACATCGACATGAATAGGCGTCACATCATACTTGTCTTTCAAGCCGAAAGAAACGAATGTGTTAGTCTCCTTGATGCGATATACAAAGTTAGAGCGGCCTTGTATCATGCCTTGGTTGACGAGTTTTTTGAAGGGTTCTTCCTTCTTGCTCACGCCAAGATCGAAGAGGAACTTGTTCCAGAAGCGCGAATAGATGAGGTGTCCTGTTGCATGTTCAGAGCCACCAACGTAAAGATCGACATTCTGCCAATACGAAGCGGCCTTTTCGCTTACCAAAGCTTCGTTGTTGTGAGGGTCCATATAGCGCAGATAGTAAGCGCTTGAACCTGCGAAGCCAGGCATGGTATAAAGTTCGATAGGATAGATGCCTGCTTTCTCGTCGATGAGTTTCTTGTCGACAATCTTGCGATTCTTCTCGTCCCAAGCCCAGATTTGGGCGTTTCCGAGAGGAGGTTCGCCAGTTTCCGTAGGCAAGAACTTCTCTACTTGAGGGAGTTCGATGGGCAGACATTCTTCAGGTATCATTGTGGGAATGCCGTTCTTATAATAGACAGGGAAGGGCTCGCCCCAGTATCTTTGACGGCTGAAGATGGCGTCTCTCAGTCGATAATTCACTTTAACGCGACCCAGATTGTGTGCTTTGACGAATCGCTTTGTCTCTGCAATTGCCTCCTTAATAGTGAGACCATTCAGGCAGAGGCTTTCTCCGTCGTATTTTACGCTCTTGTCTTCGCTGATAGGTGAATTGACGACAATACCTTCTTTGGCATCGTAACTTTCTTCCGAGATGTCGGCTCCTTCCACGAGAGGAATGATGGGAAGGTCGAAATGTTTGGCGAAAGCATAGTCTCTGCTGTCGTGAGCAGGCACAGCCATAATGGCTCCTGTGCCATAACCTGCAAGGACGTACTCTGCTATGAAGATAGGACAACGGTCACCTGTAATGGGATTGATGCCGTAAGCCCCGCTGAAGACGCCAGTTACGGTGTGGTCTATCATGCGTTCTCGCTCAGTTCGGCTCTTGACATACTTTATATATTCGTCTACAGCGGCTCTTTGTTCAGGAGTTGTTACCTTGTTGACGAGCTCACTTTCGGGAGCCAGAACGAAGAAGGTGACACCAAACATTGTGTCGGCTCGAGTGGTGAAGATGGTGAAGGAACCTTCCGTCTCTCCATTAATGGAGAGTGTGTAGGGGATTTCTATCTCTGCACCTTCGCTTCTGCCAATCCAGTTGCGTTGGGTTTCCTTGATGCTTTCGCTCCAATCAATCGTGTCGAGTCCGTCGAGAAGGCGTTGGCTGTAGGCACTTACTCGCAGACACCATTGCCTCATCTTCTTTTGTTCGACGGGATAGCCGCCTCGAACACTGACGCCTTCCACGACCTCATCGTTGGCAAGAACTGTGCCAAGTTTGGGACACCAGTTCACCATCGTCTCTCCCAAGAAAGCGATGCGGTAGTTCATCAACAGGTCGCTTTGAGCCTTTTCGTCAGTTGGCCAAGTGCCTTCAGCCTTGAATCTGTCGATGAGCTTCTCGATGGGTTGAGCCTTTTGGAGTTCTTCGTCGAAGTACGAATTGAACATCTTCTGGAAGGCCCATTGCGTCCAATGGTAATAGTCGGGAGCGCAAGTGCGCACTTCTCTGTCCCAGTCGAACGAGAAACCTATTTTGTCGAGCTGCTCACGATAGCGGTCGATGTTTGCAAAGGTTGTCTTTTCTGGGTGTTGACCCGTTTTGATGGCATATTGTTCTGCAGGCAAACCGTAGGCGTCATAACCCATCGGATTGAGGACATTAAAGCCTTGCAGCCGTTTGTAGCGGGCATAGATGTCGCTTGCGATGTAGCCAAGAGGGTGGCCTACATGCAGACCTGCTCCGCTAGGGTAGGGGAACATGTTCAGGACATAGAACTTCTCTCTATTCTCATCCTCGGTGACTTTGTAAGTCTGGCGTTCTGTCCAGAGCTTGTGCCACTTCTGTTCTATCTCACGAAAGTTATATTCTTTTGCCATATTCGTTTAGAAACGATATCCGAAGGTAATGCTGAAGTTAAAGTTCTTTACTTTTGGCAAACTAACCAGACCTCCTGAAGCGTTGTAGAAGGCGTCGCGCAGTTTGTCGCGATACATGTCTGCCAGACCCCAGTCGCATCCGAACATGAGATTGTAATGCTCGTTATACTCTGCACCAATGCGGAATCCGATGCCTGCATCCCAGCGTTGGAAGGTGAGACGATCAAGGTCTGTCGTGTTCTTGAATGCTTTGTATGTGCCTGCATCCTCGATTTCGTTGGCTGCTTCGCCGTCCTGATCTACGCTGAGTCTGTGCTTGCCGCCAACGCCAATAGCAAAGTAGGGACCGAGTTCACCATAGAAACCCAGGTTCTCCAGAAGGTTATAGCGGAAGCCGACGCGAATGGGAATCTCGAAGTAGTGCAGGGCATACTTCATGGAACCCTTGACTTCTTCCATTGTCCAAACAGAGGTCTTACCGCCTTTCATTGTCCAGTCGAGGCCGGCTGTCAGGTAAGTTCCGTGAGCTTTGGGCAGTACATAATCCACTCTGGCACCCATCATGGCACCAACCTTTGCGTCGTAACCGCTGTTTTGGAGTTTTGAAATGTTCATTCCGAAGAGTCCCATATAGGTGAAACCCTCTTCTGGTTCGTTCTCAAGAGCTTTTGCATTGCTGGCAAACATAGCCAATGCGATGCCGATAAAAAGAATCTTTTTCATAATTTGTTTAGTTATTAGGTGTTATTATTCTTCGTAAATGATGCGCAAAGGTACGAAAAAAGAATGAAGTTTGAAGCATTAGAAGTTAAGAATTATACATTATTATAATTAAAACGAAGAATGTGCGCCATAAATTGTGCATAGCAGTAAATAAATTTTCCTTTGTTGTCCGTTCTTCGTTCATTGCCTTCGAAATATCAGAAGACTGGTGAAAGTTGCTGACTTGGAATGCCTTGTTGTCGGAAAATGTTTGACAAGTTTTTGAATCAGGCGTGCTGAAAAGTGGAACGTAGCAGGTCAAGTTGGCTCACGACCCTCAGTTAAAATCCAAACTTAACACTTTATGTTTGCCAACGACCTTAGTGAAGTTTGCCAACTTACCACGTTAAATCTGTCGATGAAATGGGCCAAAACTGGTCAAAAAGCACTTCTTTTCTGACCTTTTTCTCTGCTTCGTCACAAGGGCCGACTCGATAAGTTTTTGATTATGAAAGGCATACAAAAATCGCGAAAAATGCCCCCTTTCCTGCCTTTGGGCAGAACGAAGGCCAGTTTTTGCAGTTAAGATACCAGAAACGAGAAAAAATCTTTACAAAAACAAAAAGAGCGACAAACTCGCTTCCAGTTGCAAGTCTGTCGCCCTCGAACTTTATGGAACTTCTTTTCTAGAAGAGTCTTGGTGCGAACATCGAGAGATAGATGCGCCAATTGCGCCAGATGTGACCTCCTTCGTTCTCGAAATATTCGTAGGGATACTGCATCTTGTCGAGGTAGCGGCGCAGTTCGACATTCTGTTGGATGAGGAAATCGTCCTTTCCTATCGCAATCCAATAGAGATGAGGCTTAGCTGCGAAGAGTGCCTTCATCTGGTCCGCTGCCTTCTGATTGCTTTCGAACTGTTGCTCGAGGTTCTTCTGCGAGTTCCATTCCAAACGGACTGCAGCCGAGAAGAGCCCCATATAACCGAAGGTTCCAGGATTCATCATGCTGATTCTGAAGGTGTGTCCTCCTCCCATCGACAAGCCACAAATGGCTGTATTGTCAGCACCTTTCTTAATCTTATAGTGCTTTGCCATATAGTCCATGATGTCAGGGAAGCTCTCTTCGTAGGAAGCTTTTGGGCGTTCCTTGTTCCTGATGCCGGTTTCCAGCGGGCTTGCATCGTCTGAGGCATTGCCGTTTGGCATTACCACAATCATGGGTTTCGCTTTACCAAGAGCGATAAGATTGTCCATTATCTGAGCCGTTCTTCCCAATGTGAGCCAAGCTTCTTCGTCGCCTCCAGCACCATGAAGGAGATAGAGGACAGGATAGGCTTTGCCTTTGTCGTAGCCTGGAGGAGTGTAAATGCTCATTCGACGCTTCATTCCCAACTTCGGACTGTCATACCAGACACGCGAGACATCGCCATGCTCAACATTGTGATTCTGATAGAGATAGCCGCAGTCGCCCTCTTCCTTGCTGATAATGAAAGTGCTCATAAAGGAGCGAACATCGCGACTGCGTTCGATGTTGCCTGCATCTTGCGTCTCTACGCCGTCAACATAGAAGCGATAACTGTAGAGTTCGGCAGGAAGAGCCTTTGTCGTATAAGTCCAAACGCCATCCTGTTGCGTCATTTCTGCGCGACCGTTCTCAACACAATCTCCGACTATGCCCACCTTCTTTGCCTCTGGAGCCTTGATGCGAAGGGTGACTGTGCCATCGTTGTTGAACTGAGGCGAACGCGTGTCTTGTCTCTCAAAAATGGCTTGTTGAGCCTGAACGGCAGAAGCCATAAGCAGCGAGGCTGCCAAAATGTGCAATCTTTTCATCTCTTTTGAATATGGTTATAGTTGATAAATGTCGTTCACGTCACAAATTTAAGTATTTTTTTGGCAAATGCTTTCATATTTGACGAAAAAAGTGTTACTTTGTGGCACATATTAAATAAAATAAAAGAAAATGAGGCGATTTCTCTTGCCCTTAGTGGCATCGTTTATGATAATACAGAGTGTTTTCGGAAGCGACCTGACAGGATTCCGCGTTTGCCGTATGAAAGAACCCGTCGGCATCACTCGAACTGCACAATTCTCCTGGCAAATAACAAGTCAGAAACCCAATGTAAAACAGTTAGGATACCGCATAAAAGCTGCAACGTCGAAGGCCGACCTCAAGTCCGGCACCAACCTGCTTTGGGATAGCGAAATGACAACTTCCGACGAAAGTATAGGTGTACCTTATCAAGGAAGACGCTTACCCTACCAGAGCTGCATTTATTGGCAAGTGGAAGTCTGGCTCAACACAGGCGAACACCTGACGAGTTCCGTTCAACACTTCCTGACAGGAATCAAGCAATTCTTGCCCGAAGCACAATGGATAGGTGCAGACGATGCCGACCGCATCATAATAGACGAGGACAAAAGCCGCGACCTTCCGGCCCGCTACCTGCGTCGCACATTCTTCGTTGGCAGCAAGGTTCGTCGCGCAACACTTTATATAAGTGGAATGGGATACGGCCAGACCTACATCAACGGCAAGCCTGTCAGCAAAGATGTCTTCGGCACACTTCAGACCGACTACACCAAAACCGTCTATTACAACACTTATGACGTCACCTCTTTCCTGCGAAGAGGCAACAACGCCATAGGCTCTGTCCTGGGCAACGGCTATGTGCTTGGCTTCAATCCAAGTTGCGCATCATACGGATTGCCTCGGCTGAAGGCACAACTCATCGTGGAAACAGGCCACGATACGCTGACCATCGTTACCGGATCGGACTGGAAAGTCACGACAGAAGGCCCGATTAGACGCAATCATCTCTATAATGGCGAACGCTACGAAGCTGCCCGCGAGATGAAGGGCTGGACGACATCTTTCTTCGATGACAGTGCCTGGAAGCAAGCCCAAATACTGCAAGCTCCCACAGGTGTCGTGCAGGCTCAGCCCTCTCCAGGCATGCAAGTGCAGAAGGAACTGAAGGCAAAGAGCGTTCGTCGCACGTCAGACGGTCGTTACATCATCGATATGGGACAGAATATGGTAGGTCAACTTCGTGTTCGTCTCGCAGGAAAGAAGGACGTGCCCGTCGTTATCCGTCATGCTGAGATACTCGATCCGAAGAATCCTGACCAGCTTTCCGTCGCAAACCTTCGCTCTGCAAAATGTACAGATACATACATTCCTGCATCCGATGGCGTGTTCACCTATCAGCCGGAACTCACCTATCAAGGCTTCCGCTTTGTCGAAATATCAGGAATCGAACAGGCTCCCAGACTGAAAGACATAACAGGATGCGTCATCTATGACTACATGGAAGACCTCGGTACCTTCTGGTGTGACAACGAACTGCTGAACAAGTTGCACGAGAACGCCTATTGGGGAATCATAGGCAACTATCATGGAATGCCAACAGACTGCCCTCAAAGAGACGAAAGAATGGGTTGGCTGGGCGATCATGCAATGGGTTGTTATGGCGAAAACCTGCTCCTGGATAATGGCGCACTATATTACAAATGGCTGCAAGACGTCTTTGATACGCAAGACGACGACGGAATGATTGCCAATGTGGCACCAGGCTATTGGGTTGTTCGCGGTAATGATGTGGCTTGGGGGGCACTCTCGGTTTATGCTACCTTTATGCTCTATCGTCGTTACAACGACATAAATGCTGTACAGAAGTACTATACCTTCCTCCAAAGCTACATGAATTTCTTGGAGCGCAACCTTCAAGACGGCATTGTGACAAGTAACAACTATGGCGATTGGTGCATGCCTCCTGAACGGTCTGACCTTATTCATAGCGAAGATCCTGCTCGCAAGACAGACGGCAAACTCATCTCCACCGCCATGTATTACAGCATGCTCACCATGATGGGACAGCTTGCAATGCAGCTCGGAGCAGAGGCTGATATGCTCGATTTCGACCGTCGTCAGCAGAAACTGAAAGAAGCTTACAATCGTCACTTCTATCATCCCGAGTCGGGCAGCTATTCGAATAATACCGTCACGGCCAACATCTTGTCTCTCGAGTTTGGCCTCGTTCCTGATGGTGAAGAAGAAAAAGTCCTGCAGAACATCGTCGACGTTACTAAGAACAAGTATAACAGCCACATCAGTTGCGGTGTGATCGGTATGCAGCATCTGATGACATGTCTGACACGTCTTGGCCATCTTGACCTTGCTATGCAGATTATTTTGCAAAAGGACTATCCCAGCTTCGGCTACATGATTGAGAACGATGCTACGACTATTTGGGAGCTTTGGAATGGCAACACAGCCGATCCGGCAATGAACAGCGGTAATCACGTCATGCTTCTTGGCGATGTCCTCGTCTGGATGTACGGCAACTTGGCTGGCATTCGTCAGGGACCAAGAGGTCGTGCCTATAAAGAACTCAACATGTCTCTCAGTATGCCAGACGAGTTGAATCATGTCCGAGCCACTCACAACACGCCTTATGGTAAAGTAAGTAGTGAGTGGTGGCGTACAGAGGAAGGTATCAAATGGGAAGTTGACATACCTGCAAACACCACAGCTCGTGTGCATATTCCTAGCGGATATACCATTCAAGGTATGCATAGCCTGCGTTGGGCAAGTGCAGAGGTAGAAGGCAATGATGTCTGCCTTATCATAGGATCGGGTTCTTACACGATAAATGCACACAAGAGCTTTACCGAGACACAACCCACAATACTGCGTCGAGTGACAGATACCATCAAGAATATTCCCGAATTCCTCAAAAATTTATAACATCAACCATGATACAGAACGATTTGCAACGCCTTCGTTGGATGATTCTTGACGAGGCTCTTCGTAACCCTGAAATTGAATATTTTATGGGTGAGCGAACCAAAACAAACGAGACAGCCACCATGCGCAGCCTGATTTACTATGTGAATCAGCGACTCAAGGAAGTCAATCGCGAGTTCAAATGCAGTAAGCGTATGTTGCAGAACGACCTTGCCTTCTTCGTGCAAAAGGGTGCAAAACTCGAGCCGCGCTTCCGTCGTGGACACAAACGCATTCTTCGGTATATCAACCTCGAGTGGAAGAATCCTCTCCTCAAAGCGGCTTCTTTCCTTAAATATGATAGCAGTCCTGCAGAAGCAGCAGAGGTTTCGATGTTTCCTTCCTTGCCAGAAGGTCCTGCGACGGCAATCACCTTGCGTATTAACAAAGACGAAGAAAAGGTTCGTCAAATGCTTGGTAACCCTGAGATATTGCAGCGAGGCACTGACAGCCAAACGAAGACCGTTACCATTCAGGTAGAGTTGCCGATGAGCGAGGCATTGCAGAACACCATACTCGGCTTGGGAACAAGTGTTGAAGTGCTTGCTCCGGACAGCCTTAGAGAAGACCTGCGTCAGACGATAAGTGCTCTGCAGAAGTTCTATAAGAAGGAGGCGTCAGCTCCCAAGAAAGCCGTTCAAGGTGATCTTTTTGAAGGATTATTCTAATTTAAGTAAGATAATATGAAACACATCAGCAAGCTGCTCATGGCAGCATCCTTGTTGCTCGGATTGGGCAACAGCATTAAGGCTGCGGACCTTCCTCGCAGCGAGTACCCACGTCCTCAGTTCGAACGTGCCGACTGGGTTAACCTGAACGGCACCTGGACGTACAGCTTCGACTTCGGTCAAACGGGAGCCGAGAAAGGCTGGCGCGAGAGCAAGGGCTTCGACGGCAGAATCACCGTCCCCTTCTGCCCCGAGAGCAGCCTCTCGGGAGTGAAGTACACCGACTTCATCCCCTGCATCTGGTATCAGTGCAACCTCAGCATTCCGGCTGGATGGGCTGACAAGAACATCCTGCTCAACTTCGGTGCCGTCGATTACGATGCCACCATCTACATCGACGGAAAGAAGGTGTTCCGCCATTGCGGCACAGGCTCCTCCTTCTCCATCGACATCACGAAGTTCGTTAAAGCAGGCGGCAGCGCTAACCTTGTCGTGATGGTCAAGGACAACCTTCGCGGCGGAAAGCAGCCCGGTGGCAAGCAAAGCACCTCGCTCAACAGCGCAGGCTGCAACTACACCCGCGTGACGGGCATCTGGCAGACGGTTTGGATGGAAGCAGTCAACCCGATGGCTTTGAAGAGAGTCTTCGCGACGCCCGACATCGACCAGCAGCAACTTGTCGTTCGCCCCGAGTTCTATGAGGAAGGCAATGGCAACACGCTGACCGTGCAGGTGTTCGACGGTAAGAAGGTTGTCTCGACGAAGCAGGCTCCTGCTACCAACAACACAGTCATCGTGCTGCCCATCAAGAACCCAAAACTGTGGACTCCCGAAACGCCCAACCTGTATGACGTGAAGTACACGGTCCGTGACGCGAAGGGCAACGTGCTGGATGAGGTAAAGTCATACGCTGGAATGCGCAAGATACACCTTGCCGGTGGCTACTTCTATCTCAATAATGTGCCTTACTTCCAGCGTCTTGTACTCGACCAGGGTTACTATCCTGACGGCATTTGGACTGCTCCAAGCGACGAGGCTCTCAAGCACGACATCGAGATGAGCAAGGCTGTGGGCTTCAACGGAGCACGCTTGCATCAGAAAGTCTTCGAGGAGCGTTACTTCTATTGGGCAGACAAGTTGGGCTATATCACTTGGGCTGAGCAGGCAAGCTGGGGCTTGGACGTCAACGACGAACTGGCTGTCCGCAACTTCCTGACCGAATGGGCCGACGAAGTTGTCCGCGACCGTAACCATCCCAGCATCGTGACGTGGACTCCCCTCAACGAGACCTGGGGCGCTCGCGACGGCGTGTATGTCCGCTTTGTCAACGACCTCTACGAGATGACGAAAGCCATCGACCCCACCCGTCCCGTAAATGATGCCAGCGGAGATGCGCATGTGAAGACCGATATCTGGAGTGTGCACGACTATACACGCGAATATGACCGTCTCGTAAGCAACCACGACATCAAGCCCGGCGTTGAGCCTTATCGCAATATGGGCGGCAAGGATTACCTCGCGAACTACAATGGGCAACCCTACATGCTTGATGAGTTCGGTGGACTCGGCTGGATTCCAAAGGAAGAGCGTGCTAATTCGTGGGGCTACGGCGCACAGATTGAGACAGAAGACGAGTTCTTCAAGATTCTCGAGAAAGAGGTCGATGCCATCATCGCAAGCAAGCACATTACTGGCTTCTGCTACACACAGATTACGGATGTCGAGCAGGAGAAGAACGGCGTGTACTATTACGACCGTCGTCCTAAATTTGATGCAGCCAAGTGGAAAGCTATCTTCGAGAAGATTCCTTCTGTCATTGAGAATCCACAAGACCTTAGTGGTTGGAAAGCTCAATAAGCTTATTTAACTCATTAACCCCATAAAACCCATTCAAATGAAGAAATCAATCATTTATGTTGCTGCGTTTGCAGCGATGTTCCTGGCTGCTTGCTGCGGTCAGAAGAAGTGTAATTGCGACTGCGAAGCTTGCCAGAATTGTGTCGAAAAGCAAGATCCGAATGCTCCTCAGGATAGCGCAACTATCGTTGATAATGAGCAGTACGACCTCGCTCAGCTGAAGGTGGATGCCGACGGATACTATGTTCTCTTTGACGGCACCAGCCTCGATGGATGGCGCGGCTATGGTCAGGACGCAGTTCCCACAAGCTGGGAGAATGCTGATGGCTGCATCCATCTCGTTGGTAGCGGTACTGGCGAGGCTCAAGTGGAAGGCGGCGGTGACCTCCTTTTCGCTCATAAGTTCAAGAACTTCACTTTCGAGTGCGAGTACAAGATCAGCAAGGGCGGCAACTCCGGCATTTTCTATCTGGCTCAAGAGGCTAAGGGCAAGGACGGCAACTACCTGCCTATCTGGCAGTCTTGCTCAGAGTATCAGGTTCTTGACAATGCCAACCACGAGGATGCAAACCAAGGTATCGACGGCAACCGTCAGGCTGCTTCGCTCTACGACATGATTCCCGCCGTTCCTCAGAATGCTAAGCCTTTCGGCGAATGGAACACCGTGAAGATTCGCGTCTTCAAGGGCTCTGTTTGGCACTACCAGAATGGTGAGGAAGTTCTGGAGTATCACCTCTGGACGCCGAAGTGGAAAGAGATGCTCGACGGCAGCAAGTTCAAGAAGGGTGGCGAGTTCCCTGCAGCTTACGACATGATGATTGTCGAGGGACAGAAAGACGGTGGTTACATCGCCTTCCAGGACCATGGCGACGACGTATGGTATCGCAACGTCCGCATCAAACTGGATGAATAATACTTATACAACCTTAAAGTTAGCAATCAAGAGAGGCAAGCGAACCATCGCTTGCCTCTCTTTCGTCTCTAATTCCTTATCTACAAGTTTATAGCGCAAGGCGGAGTCCGACGTTATTGTCATTATTGTCCGGCCACAAGCTTCGTTTGCATGATATGCGGCAAGCGTCAACATCGTCAACCCACCAGCTTCCGCCACGAATCGCACGAGTTTGAATGGAGTCATCGATCAAGGTCATATCTTCGCACCATTCACAGACGTTTCCGCTCATATCGTAGATTCCCAGCTCGTTTGGTGCTTTCGTCTTGACGGGATGTGTCTTTTTGTCGCTATTGTTCCAGTTCCAAGCCACCTCGTTTATGTCGTCACTACCACTATATTCAAACTCTTGGCTCTTTTCCCCACCATTAGCTGCAAACTCCCATTCCGCTTCTGTAGGCAGACGATATGCTTTTCCTGTCAACCTGTTCAGCTTTGCAATGAAGTCCTGACACTCGCTCCAATTCACGTACTCAACGGGGTTGTCCTTTCCCCTGAAACTGCTGGGATTGCTGCCCATTACGGCTTCCCACAACTCTTGCGTCACCTCAGTCTGTCCGATGAAGAAGCCTTCCGGCTGTTTCGTGCTTGGAGCAGGACTGTTGACATACACCATCTCGAACGATACACCGTTTACAGTCTCTGTGAAGGACTGCTTCATGTCTGTACAACTAAGAAGAGCAAGAGAAAGAAGAAACGGGAGCCTCCAAACCATTCTCTTTGAAAAAAGCAACTTTTCCATAATCTGATAAGTTAGGTAGTTTTGTTATGATTGTTGAAGCAAAGTAATGGAGAATTTTTGAAAGCTGCACAGAGAAAATGTATAAAAAGGTCGCGCGCGAACTTTATTTAACGTTTATTCGTAGTAATGCAACGTTTATTTGTAGTTATCGAGAAGGAATGATTTGTGGTGAACCTAAACTTGTCGCAAAACATAACGTGGGTAAATTCCAAACTTAACGTGTGACGATGGCAATCGTATAGTGTGTCGTTGGCAATCGTATAGTGTGACGATGCCAATCGTAAAATGCGACATTTTGCGACTAAGCTTGTCGACGTTCGTCTTGCCACGTAAAGAAGCCTGCCAGCAGAGTGCCCGAGATGCTGTGGTAGGCACACGAGATGGCGCAGGGAATGACGGCGAGGGCAGCCATTGGGTTCGTCGCAATCATAGCAGGAGAAGCAAAGAAGTTGCGGGCCAGCACGGTCGCCATACCTGCATTCTGCATCCCGACCTCGATACTTAACGTGCGACGTTTGGCCGTGTTGAAGCCGAACGCCTCGCCCACAAAGTAGCCAAGCAGGTAGCCTATGCCGTTGTGGAGGGTCACGACGGCAAGGGTGAGGGCTATCAAACGCAGTCCGTTTGCCTGGAGTTGCGGGTGAACCGTGAAGATGACGCCACCCACGATGCACGCCAGACAGAGCACACTAATGCCAGGCATGATGCCTTGTATGGTCTGGAAGTCTTTCCTTTTGCCCAGAAAATAGTTGAATGCCACTCCAAGTGTTACGGGCAAAAGCGTCACGAGCAAGATGTTCTGGAACATTCCCCAAGCATCCACGTCAATCTCTGCCCCTGCAAGCCAAAGTACGAGAAGTGGCGTCACGATGGGCGAAAGACAGGTGCTGACGGTTGTCATGCCGACACTGTAAGCCACATCGCCTTTGCAAAGAAAACTCATGATGTTGCTGCTCACCCCTCCAGGGCAGCAGCCGACGAGTATGATGCCTGCCGTCATGAACGGATCGAGGTGGAAAGCCCTGGCCAAAGTCCAAGCCACAAGCGGCATGATGGTGTATTGCGCAACACTGCCAATCAGGATGTCCAAAGGCCTGGAAAGCAGGATGCGGAAGTCCTCGGTAGAGAGCGTGCAGCCCATCGTCAGCATGATGAGGCCAAGGATGACAGACGCTCTTTGTCCCTCCTGCACCCAAGCGAATGTCTGAGGAAAGATGAAACTGACGACGGCAATCAGGATGATGAACAGGCTTGTGTATCGGGCGAGCCAACGACTTATGGAAAGAAGGGCGTTCATAAAGCAATCTCCAGCATTGTGAACGAGTAAGGCGGCAGTTCTAAGTCCGTCTTGCTCTTTGCCTTGAAGGGTTCTACGACTGGAGCTATCGGTTGGACGTCAAAGTTGTTCTTGTCTTCCGCCTGTCCGCAAAGCAATGTCTTCGTGCCGGACTTCAGGCTGCCAAAGCGACTTAGGTTGAGGTGAGCCAGTTTCTTCCCGTTCGTGGCATTGCAGAGCTTCACATAGAGGCGGCGCGTCTTTGTGTTCAAGACAACCGACTGGCCGTAGTGACTGTTCTCGACAGGCTGTACAACGCCGGCCTTGTCGCCTTCGAATCGAACGCAGTCACCATAATAATACTGTCCTGCCGACTGCCCAAACATCTGCTGAACATAGTAGCTGCAGGTCAGGTAGGGGCGTTCGTTGTCGAAATAGATCAGGTCGGGATTCCATGAAGTGTTGTTCTTGCGTGCAAAGAGCGGCGCATAGCTCGTC
>JAGCXU010000102.1 GCA_017961145.1 Bacteroidaceae bacterium
AAAAGTTTCAGAATGAAAATGTTTTATCAAAGAAATGTGAAAAAATCACGACACTTTTTGTCTTTTTCGATAATAGAGGCTAATTAAGGCAATTAGGATGACGATGCCGGTAGCGATATAAGCCCAAATGTGAGTGACTCTCGCGGTGGCTACGATAGTATAGTCTTTCGGGATGAGTCTTTCGCCTGTGAAAGGATAGAGGATTGAGCCGTCGGCCTGTAGAGCTCCGTTGCCTGCATCTATGACTGTTCCTGGCATCGTGAGGGTGTAGGGCACGTTGAACCAGAAGATGTTCAGTTGCTTGCTGAGTTCATCGGTCAATCCTTTGCCCAGAGTTGTCTCGTCGTCGAAGAAACTATTGTAAGTGTCGGAGTGGAAGAAGGCTTGCAGCCTCTCCTCAGGCTTAATGTCGAGGAAGTCATCGGCTCCAGCCATGATGAAATGTACGAGCGAGTCGTGCAGCTCGATGAAGCGTTCCTTGCTGACTGGTGGGGCAGGGATGGAGTCGTAGTGACTGACGATAAAGTCGAAGCCGACCTTAATGAGATTGTCGTTCAGCCAACGGTTGATGGCTGGTTCTATCTCGCTGAGTTTCTGCGAGGCCTCTGCTCCGCTCAGTCCCTTCACGAGGTTGGGTTCACCTGTAAACCAGTAGCTGACGAGGGCTTTGTCGGCATAAAGTGTGTCGGCAAGCTTGAATGTGTCGCCCACGCAATAGAAGGTTTCGCTGAAGACGTAGTTCGTATAGAACCAGCGGAACTGTTTCTTGAGGCTGGCTTTCGAGCGAAGGTGGGTGCCGTTGAGCTGCAGAGGGGTCTGCTGGCTCATTTCTTCTGTCGATTTGAAGGGTGTCCAGAAGGTCGTGCTGACGGTATCGTCCTTGCCGATTTCCGTGTGAGTGCTGCAGAAGGCATCTGTGTTGAGACATTCGGGCAAAGGTTGCGACCATAGTATGTTTCCCTTTCCCCACAAAGAGTCGCGCATCTGTTGGGACATTATGTTGCTGTAAGTTATTTCGCGTTCGCAGGGTTGCCAGGGGGTTCTGTTAATGGTGGTGTGCATCACGATGTCCGGCTGATAGCAGGAGGAAAGTAGGAGAGTGCCGATGAGGGCTATTCCGAAGAGTTTACTTGTGTTCATAAATCATGCGTTTGAAGTGAGTATAACTGAGTTGATGGCTTTTCTTCTGTCCCGAGTGGCTTGTGTACACTTGCTCGAGGGTGCTACTCTTGGGCAGAGATGCTATATTATAATATGTATAGGTCTGTTCCGTCTTCTTCGTTAGGGGCAGATGGAGCGTGATGAAGTAAGCGACGAGCATGACGGCGGCAACTGTCGAGATGTTGCTAATGACGCGCAACCAGGTGTTCCCAAGGTTGCCTTCCGTAGTCTTTTCCTTGCCCTCGATATGTTGCATCAAGTGTTCAACAAAATCGTCTGAAAGCCTTGATTCTTCGCAAGTTCTCATCTTGTGTTCAATCGCAATACGCAAGGCCTCGTCTTTATGTTTGTTATTGTCTTTCATTCTTCTCGAGTGTTTTGATGGTTTGGGCAAGTTTCTTCCTTATCCATTGCAGCCGTGAGCGGAGATAAGCCCCATCGCGACCTGTTATTTGGGAAATGTCTTTTATCGGATAGTCGTCGAAATAGTAGAAACTGAGCAGCATTTGGTCGTCAGGTTTCAGCAGGTTTGTTGCCTGTTCGAGCAGAGAGAGTCGGTCGGATGAAGTATCGGAGAGGATTTCGTCGGCTTCTTCGTCGGACATGTTGTCGAGCCATTCTTGTTTGGCATCTGCGATAGGGACGGACTTCAGGCTTTTTCTGTAGTGCTTCAGTGCCATGTGGTAAGCGATTCGCATCAACCAGGTTTGGAGGCTCGATTGCTTCTCGTCGAATCGGGAAAGGCTTTTGTATGCTTCCAGAAGTGCATCTTGAGTGACTTCCTCAGCATCTTCCTTCGAGGGAACCAAGCGTCGAACCATTCGCATTATGCGTTCGGCATAGCGCTCAGCAAGCAGTCGGAACTGGTCTCTTTCGCCATTCTGTATGCGATTGACGAGTTCCAGGTCGTCTGGCTTTGCCTGAGGAATTATCTCGGAAATGCTTCCCATTCGTTTTGTCCTTCTCTACAAATATATTACCGCTTTTTGCGAAAATGTATAATCACTCAGTAGTAATCTTGAAACATCACGTTTGAAGTTTGCAATTTACTAGTGTGAAGTTTGCGATTTACTAACGTGACGTTTGCAATTAACTAGTGTTACGATTGCATTTGTATAGTGTTACGTTTTCAAACAAAACGTGCCACGTTCGAAAACGCGACACGCTGTTATGTGATTTCTGACAATTGTTGTCGTCTTTAGCTGACAAGGCTGAACCGTTTGTTGCCGATGAGCTTGCGCAGATTGATGAGGGCGTAACGCATGCGGCCTAGTGCTGTGTTGATGCTCACGCCTGTCTGCTCGGCTATCTCCTTGAAGCTGAGGTCGTCGTAGAATCGCAGTATGACGACTTCCCTCTGTGGTTCTGGCAGGTATTCGAGGTAACTGCGGATTGACTCGCGAGTCTGGCTGTCGATCATCTCATCTTCGCGTGTGGCTTCGCTCAGCCGCATACTGTTGAGGGCTTTGGGTGCCACTTGCTCCTCGCGGACAGTCTGTGTGGTCTCGCACTTGCGGCCCTGGTCGAGGACGAGGTTGTGGGCAATACGTGTGAGCCAAGCGCTGAACTTGCCGCTTGTCTGGTACTTGTGGCTGCGAATGGCTATGATGGCGCGCTGGAACGTGTCCTGGAAGAAATCGTTCGCCACATCGCTGTCTTTCACCAAAAAGAGTATATAGGAATAGATATACGCCTGATGACGGGCGAGCAAAACATCAAATGCACTGTCGTTACCTTCTTCGTACAATACTACCAACTCATGGTCGGTCATTGCAGATAAGTTGTTCATTACGTCTAAAACTTTGGTTTAGGAGTAATGTTTGTCGATAGGCAGTCGGTTTTTAGTGCGTTATTAATGTTTTGACGACGCAAAGTAATGGGTTTTTCTTCATTCCTGCAAGTTTTTCTTCACTTTTTTGCGTTTTGTGCAACGAAAAATAGCGAATGGCAGGGCGTTTTGCACAAAAAGGTGTACCTTTGTGCAGTTTTAACAGGTGTTTGTATGAATACAAGAGAAGAGAAGTTGCAAGCGTTCGGTCGCTTGCTCGATGTGATGGACAATCTGAGGGAAAAGTGCCCCTGGGACCACAAACAGACGAACGAGAGCCTGCGTCCGAATACTATCGAAGAGACATTCGAACTCTGCGATGCCCTGCTGAAGGATGATGTTCCCAACATAGAAAAGGAACTGGGAGATGTCTTGCTTCACATTGTTTTCTATGCTAAAATAGCCAGCGAGAAGGGGCAGTTCGACATTGCCGATGTCTGCAACAAGCTTTGCGACAAGCTTATCTTCCGTCATCCTCATGTTTACGGAGATGCTGTTGCCCAAACTGCTGGCGAAGTTGTAATGGCTTGGGAACAGATCAAGCAGAAGGAGAAGGACGGCAACAAGACCGTTCTGGGCGGAGTCCCCAATTCCCTGCCTTCGCTCATCAAGGCTTATCGCATTCAGGACAAGGCTCGCGCTGTGGGTTTTGACTGGGATAAGAAGGAAGATGTATGGGACAAGGTGAGGGAAGAGCTTGGCGAACTTCAGGCTGAACTCGCGAAGGAAGACAACATAGAGAAGCAGACGGCAGAGTATGGCGACTTCCTCTTCAGCCTCATCAATGCGGCTCGACTCTACCACATCAATCCGGATAATGCTCTGGAATACACGAATCAGAAGTTCATCCGCCGCTTCAATTATGTGGAACAAAAGGCGAAGGAACTGGGTTTGCAGTTGAAGGAAATGACGCTTGCCCAGATGGATGAACTCTGGAACGAAGCCAAGAGTGCGGAATAAAAAATGAAGAGTAGAATTTGCCCCCTGGCTATTCTACTCTTCTACCGAAACTATTCTTTTTACCTTAAAACTATCTTTGTCTCGGCCTGTTTTCACTGTTGCGGTTTCCGCCTGTTCCAAAGTTCTCGAGCATCTCTCGATGGAACTTGTCTTCGGCCAACATGGCCTTGTAAACCTTTTGTGGGGATACCGCCTGACACATTTTCTTGTAGTATGTGACCTCAAGCTGAGCGATTTCTACGCCTAAGTCTTTAATCTTCTGAATCTTGATGGCATAGTCCTTGTCGCTGGCAGCATTGGCAGGGGTGTTCTTCTTGAGTTGGAAGATCTGGCGTTGAAGTCCGCGCTGCTTGCCTTTCATCTCGAAATAGATGGGGAAGAAGGCTTGGGCTTCAGGTTGGGTGAAACCAGCTTCTTTGGTGACGAAGTTTTCCAACTTTGCCTTGAACTCCTGCGGATTGAACTTGCCTCGCTGGGGTTGTGCCGATGCGAAGCAAACCGACATAAAGATGCTGAATAATAAGATGATGCCTTTCTTCATAATCTTTCTGTTTGTTTTATTCTGCTTCGGTCAAGTATGAAGCGATACTCATATTGTCGATCATCGAGTAATCCAGCGCATCTTCGATGTACTGGATGTCTTCTGTCTCAGCGAGTCTCTGGTTGTATTGTCTTTCGAAGAGGAGGCCTCCGGTTGCCACACAACCAGCGAGAACGGCTGCTGCTGCCCATCGCCAGATTTGGCGACGGCGTTTCCTTTGTGCAATTCGACTCATCACTTTGCCTGTCAAGCCATCGAAATAGCCCACTGGAACAGTGAAGGGAGTCTTGTTGCCAAAGCGTTCAAGAAGCTTTGCTTCCAGCTCTTCTGTGTTATAATTTGTAGTTCTCATACACTTGTTTGATATTATATAATGTAAAAGGTTTAATCGTTGTCGGTAAAAAATGCTGATATTTTTCTGACCGCATGATGGTAGGAAGCCTTGAGGGCTCCGATGCTCGTTCCAAGCATGTCGCTCATGTCCTCGTATTTCATCTCGTCGAAGTACTTGAGGTTGAAGACAAGCCTCTGTTTTTCGGGCAGCGAGTTGATGGCTGTCTGGAATTGTTTCTGCACTTCGTCGCCATCGAAATAGCTGTCGCTGGTGAGTGTGTCGGCAATGCCAATCTCAGTTTGGTCGAGACTCAGCACTTGTTTCTTCTTGGAGAGATGATTGAGCGACTCGTTGATGGCAATTCGGAAGAGCCATGTTTGCAGGCGAGATTCCTGACGGAAACTGTCGATAGCGCTCCATGCTTTGATGAAAGTGTTTTGCAAGACATCGTCGGCATCATCATGCACAACAACCATCCGGCGTATCTGCCAATAGAGCGGCTCCTGATATTCGCGCACTAAACGCGTAAAGGCAGCTTCCTTTGTGGAGGCGTCGCGCAATTGTTTAAGAAGTGCTTTCTCGTCTATCATGGCATTTAGTTAGACAAGCACAATTAACTTAGGTTTAAAAGCGAAATGATTTAGGCAGTCAAAAATGGATTTACTGCACAGATATCTTGCGGACAATCTTGCCGACCTTAATCAGGTAACAGCCTTTTGTGAGGTTCAGAGCAAAGGTCTTGTCGTTGCTGTCTATGCGGACAGTTGCAACCTTTGTGCCCGTCAAGTTGAAGATTTCCATAACTTCTCCGTTAGCACCAGTGATGTGAACATTGCCTCCGCTGATGCTTAGCGAGATACCAGAAACGCTCATTTCGATGCCATCGCGCTCTGTCTGAGCAGACATGGAAATAGGAGCGATAAACATCGCCATTGTGAGAATTATGATATAAAATGCCTTCATTCTTTATAGAATTCGTTGCAAAGATAGGATTTTTCTGCTATTCTTGCAAGCATTTTCAGGAAAAAATCGTCTTTTTAACGAAGAAATGTTCGATTTTGTGCTGAAAAACATGCTTTCTTGGGCAATAACTTCGTTTTTATGGCTCTTTTGTATTGTCTTACCAGATGTCTTCCGGATGTTCTGGATTGTCGTATATTTCCTTCGGACAGTATTCGATGTGATCCATGTAGAACTCGGCTCTTTCGGTATCGAGCACGGACTTTATCTTCAGGTAGTAGGTCTTGTCAGGATCTAAGGTCTGTCGAGTGATGATTCGCCGAACAATATTTCGATTGACATTGGCTCGTGCAGTTGTGCCTGGGTTCTTGAGGATGAGGATGCTTTCTTCGCCCTTCATGAAGCCGCAGTTGCGCATCTGTTTGTCGGCTTCTGCATCAGCATCCTCGTCTGTGCCTGTGTCTTCAATCCAACCAGTTATAGGATCGGCTCCTCCAAGAGTCAGGTTAACGGGAATGCCTGCTGCCGGCATTGCATCCAGCCTGTCGCCAAAGAAGAACTGAGCCACTCCTCGATCACTATTGGTAAGTATCCGATAGCGGACTTCGTAAGTGCCTCGCTTCGGAACTGGTGGCAGAGTGAAGACGAGTTCCCATCTTCCTACACACTTTACCTCGTCTCCACAAAGGCTTCCGAACTTGTAGTTGTGGGCGTTATAATAGACAAAGGTAGAGCCTTCGTTTATGCTAAGGTTACCGATGTACTTGTATTCTGCATCATCTGGGAAGTGTACCCATTGATGGCGGGCATCTGTAAGTGGAACTCTGCGAATGTCGTTATTCATCACTTCTGGGAAAAAACTCATGCAATCCATGCGGATGCGAGTGCGAGCCAGATTGTTGCGAGTCGTTTCGTCGTAGGCGATAGGAGCATTTATCTCATAGATATAGCCATTGAGAGCAGTTCGCTTATCCAAGTTGATGTCTTCTTTCATGACTCGAGCACCCACCTTATCCGGGTCGCAACCTGTTTCGTGTCCAGTTCCATGTCTGCCGTTGTCGAGGGTAGGGAAGCGGTTGAGATAGACACCTTGCGACTCCATGCTCTCGAATATCTTCAGCAGCCGACGCTTTCCCATCGTGACATAGTACTCCATCACAGGAATCGATAGTCGGCCTGGTGAAGCCACATAGTCGTAGCCTTTCTCGTTATAGTGGAAGACGAGTCTGTCTGGTGCCAGTTTGAAGGGCAGGACATGATAGGTGGTCCATTGGTAAAGAAGGTTGTCTGGGCTTTTGAAGTTTGTGTTCGCGACGGCCTCAGGATAGTAGTTTCCTGCTTCTACCCAAGCCTGAACATCTTCTGGAGTGATTTCTTCTGCAGGCTTTCCGATGGCTTCTTGCCAGAAATCATCCTTTTCGGCAAAGATTGTGAAGCCATACTTCCTGTGTTCTGGAGCATAGGAGTAGCCGCCATCCATTGTTGCAAGCCCGTTTGCAGGCGTCCTCTCTTCTATCATTTCCGTCTGATAGAGGCTCTCGTAAACTTCGTCTCTTATCTTGCTAAGTGTGTCCATCAAGCCGCAAGCCTGAATGATGCGAGCCATTACGACAAATCCGCTGGCTTCCCTTTCGAGTTGTTCCTGCAGGATTGTTTTCAGCGTTACCTCTCTTGGGGCGATTACTTTCTCCATTTGATGTATGACACCATTTATGGCAGGAATGTCGCGATTGAGAAGGTTGATGGGGTATATGCGGTTGATGTAGATGCTATCAGGGTCTTTCGGACGATAGACGCTTAGCCTTAAATCGTTCATGTTGGGTCGGCCGAACTCGTCATTATTGTTTTGTGGGAAGTTCATGGTCATGTAGAACTCGTAGTCTCCTCCGTCGATGATGCTGTTATAGACAATGACTCGCATGATACTGTCTCGCAGCTTGTCGGTTTTGAAGCTTTCCCATGTAGGCTCTTCTATGTAGCCGGCTTCCACTTGGTCTTGCAGGTAGAGGGCAATCGCATCGTTGGTAGGAGCGAAACAGGTGTAATTGCCTCGAGCGCTTAATAGTTGGAAGACTGTGCTCTTGCTTCGGCTGCTGATAGGAACTTGCCTGAGTATTCGCACATATTCCGAGTAGTCATCGTGCTTCTGCAAGTAGCTAAGTATTGTTTCCTCCGAGAAAACATAGCGGGCAGAGGTGTCGATGTCTTCTGTGCAACTGCAGAGAAGCAGGATGATTGTTGTGAGTGATAGAATGTACTTTTTCACGTTTTTTTGTTGCAAAAGTGTAACAAATTTGCTGCAAAGTAACAAAAAAGTACAATACCATGCAAGTTTTTCGGCAAAAAAGTGCAAGAAAAAGTGATTTATCGAGGTATTTCTATGACTTCGAGGTCGCTGAAGTCGCCATTGTCTATGTTGAAGCGAACGAGGGTTCGAACCTGATGCCATCCTTGCAGTCCTGCTGCTCCTGGATTGATGTGAAGCAGCCCAAGGCGATTGTCATACTGCACTTTCAGGATATGGCTGTGTCCTGAGATGAAGAGTTTTGGCGGCCGAGCAAGGATTTGCGACCTGATTCGAGGGTCATAATGGCCTGGATAACCGCCTATATGCGTCATGAGAACATCGGCTCCTTCGCAAGTCCAACGAAGCTTCTCAGTAAAGAGTCTTCGCAAATCTCCTCCGTCGCAGTTGCCAAAGACGGCTTTCAGGGGACGAAACATATTCAGTCGAGTTGCCACTTCGAGCGAGCCTATGTCGCCAGCATGCCATATCTCGTCGCAATTTTCGAAGTACTCGAGATAGCGGTCATCCCAGTAAGCATGGGTGTCACTCAGCAGGCCGATGCGTTTCATCACGTTTGATTTTGCGAATCATGTAAATGAGCATGCCTGTTGCTGCCACGAAGCTGAGGGTGTCGCTTATCGGCATGGAGAGCCAGACACCATCCAATCCCCACCATTTCGGCAGGATAGCAAGCATGGGAATGAGGAAGAGCATTTGGCGGGTGACACTGAGGAAGATGCTTTTTCCTGCGTGACCGATGCTCTGGAAGAAGTTTCCGATGACCATCTGGGCACCCACAAGTGGGAAGGCTGCCACGACGAAGTGGAAGGCTTGAACTGCTTTCTGGGTCAATTCAGGACCTGCTCCGAAGATGTGAATGATGGGTGCAGGAATGAATTCGCCTGCAAGACTGGTTGTCAGGGTGATGCAAGTGGCTATTGTTATGCCATAACGAAGCACTCGGAAGACACGGTCGTTTTGTCGCGCTCCCCAGTTGTAGCCGACGATGGGCTGCATTCCTTGCACAAGTCCCATCACAATGGTGATGAACAAGAAGACCACTCTGTTCACGATTCCATAGGCTCCGATGGCCATATCGCCGCCGTATTGGAGCAGCCGATTGTTGCAAATGAGCACAACCAGACAGGCGCAACTGTTCATCAGGAACGGGCTGAGACCGATGGCAAGACATTGGCGGACAATATCGAGCCTGAGCCTGTAGATGCCTCTCCGAAGGTGAAGCAGTTCTGTAGGACGGTTGAAGAGCCTCAATTGCCAGCAGAAAGCTACGGTTTGGGCAATGATAGTGGCCCAAGCGACACCCTGAATGCCCCATTTGAACACGAAAATGAAGAGAGGGTCGAGTATGCAATTGACGATGATGGCGAGGAATGTGCACGCCATGGCCGTTCGCGGATGGCCAGCACTTCGCAGTATCGCGTTCGAACCAAAATAGAGGTGCGTCACCATGTTACCAAGCAAGATGATGAGCATGTACTCGCGGGCATAGGGTAGGGTCACCTCGCTTGCTCCGAAGAGGTACAGGATGTTGTCCAGGAAGGGCAGACAAGCCAGAGTGAAGATGATGCCGAGGATGACATTCAGGCTAATCGTGTTGCCCAGAATGTGTTGAGCCTCTTCGTATTTTCCTTGCCCCAGTCGGACGCTTATCACCGTGCTTGCACCCACTCCTACCATAGCTCCGAAGGCGGCCGACAGGTTCATGAAGGGGCTTGCCACGGCCATTCCGCTGATGGCGACATCGCCCAAGCCCTGCCCCACGAAGATGCTATCCACTATATTATATATAGAAGAAGCCACCATCGCGATGATTGCGGGCAGAGAATATTGCCAAAGAAGCTGACCGACAGGTTTCGTTCCAAGCTCGGTGGGGATGTGTTGTCTCATAGTGACAAAGCTAAATACGGCTGCAAAGGTACGAATAAGCGAGCGAAAAAGCAAATTATTTGGGCATTTCCGAGTGCAAAAGTAGCTCGACCGACAGGTTAGGGAGTTCACATAATATATATAATGTAGGAATTATGCGTGCTTAATTCGCAAACTTGACGTGTTATGTTTGTGATTTTAACGTGTTATGTTGGCCATCATAACGTGTGTCGTCCGTCATCGTCGCTGCCAGTGTTTCCTGTAAGTCAAAGTTTCTTTTGGGATGAGGATGCGCCGCTGCGTGTCCTTAATTCATATATTGTGGTAAGTAAGCAAACTTAACATGCTGCGTGGCCACTTTCAACACGTCGCGTTTTGCTTTCTTTCACGTTGTGACGGATTCGTGAGCGTCAGTTCATGCAGCGGAAACGGGCCCTGCTTCGATGCCTTGAACCTCTGTTCTAAATCCACTACAAAGGTACGAAATTTTTCCGACACTACCAAATTTCGGGCA
>JAGCXU010000103.1 GCA_017961145.1 Bacteroidaceae bacterium
AAGGTACTCGACTCGCGCATCTGGCTCCATCGCCTGAAGGACAAAATCGTCGAAGCCAAAGCCCGTGGCGAACCCGTCTGGCTGACAATAAACTAACCCAAAGAGAGCTCCGAATCGGTTCGGGGCTTTCTTTTATGTTTTTTTTACTTTCAGGATTTGTAAAAACGATATTTTTTTCATACCTTTGTACCCGAAATTATAAAGAACCAAACCATAGGTTTGAGAAATACTAACTAAATCCAAATGGAAGATCAAGAAAGAATAATCAAAGTTGACATTCAGCAGGAGATGAAGAAGAGCTACATCGACTATTCGATGTCGGTCATCGTGGCTCGTGCCCTGCCTGATGTGAGAGACGGTTTCAAACCTGTTCACCGCCGCATCCTCTACGGCATGCGTGAACTCAGGAATTTCCACAGTAGTCCTTATAAGAAATGTGCGCGTATCGTGGGCGAGGTGCTCGGTAAGTACCATCCTCACGGCGACAGCTCGGTATATATGGCCCTCGTGCGTATGGCTCAGGAATGGGCGATGCGCTACACTTTGGTGGACGGTCAGGGCAACTTCGGAAGCGTCGATGGCGACTCTCCTGCCGCCATGCGTTACACCGAGGCTCGACTCAGCCTGATGGGCGAGGCGATGATGGACGACCTTGAGAAGGAGACCGTCGATATGACCAACAACTTCGACGATACCCTCCAGGAGCCTACCGTCATGCCTACGAAGATACCTAACCTCCTCGTGAACGGAGCCACGGGTATTGCCGTCGGTATGGCTACGAACATCCCTACGCACAACCTGAGCGAGGTGATTGACGCTTGCGTGGCATTCATCGACGACAACAGCCTCGGAGTGGAGGAACTGATGCAGTACGTGAAAGGTCCCGACTTCCCGACTGGCGCTTTCATCATGGGCATGCAGGGCATCCGTGACGCTTACGAGACGGGCCGCGGCCGCATCATCATCCGTGCCAAGGCTGAGATTGAGAGTGGCGATACGCACGACAAGATTATCGTCAGCGAGATTCCTTACGGCGTCAACAAGCAGCAGCTCATCGAATACATCGCCCAGCTCGTCGGCGACAAGAAGATAGAAGGCATCAGCAACGTGAACGACGAGAGCGACTCGGAAGGCATGCGCATCGTGGTTGACCTGAAGCGTGACGCCAACGCTCGTGTCGTCCTGAACAAACTCTTCAAGATGACGCCGCTGCAGACGAGCTTCAGCGTGAACAGTATCGCGCTCGTGAAGGGACGTCCGCAACTGCTCACACTCAGGGACTTCATCAGCAACTTCGTAGCACACCGCCACGACGTCACCATCCGTCGCACCAAGTACGACCTGCGTAAGGCAGAGGAAAGGGCGCACATCCTGAAGGGCCTCATCATCGCGAGCGACAACATCGACGAGGTGGTGCAGATTATCAAGAAGAGCAAGACGCCAGCCGACGCCCAGCGCGCGCTCGAGGCTCGCTTCTCGCTCGACGAGATACAGAGCAAAGCCATCGTGGAGATGCGATTGGCTCAGCTGACGGGACTCAATCAGGAGAAACTCCATGCCGAGTTCGACGACCTGATGGAGAAGATAAAGTACTACAACCAAATCCTCACCGACGACGAGCTTTGCCGCAAGGTGATGAAGGACGACCTGCTCGAAATCAAGGAACAGTACGGCGACGAGCGTCGTACGGAAATCCTTCCAAGCGCGGAAGAGTTCAACGCCGAAGACTTCTATGCCGACGACGAAGTGGTCATCACAATGTCGCACATGGGCTACATCAAGCGCGTTCCCCTCGCAGAGTTCAAGGCAATGGGACGTGGCCGTATCGGCGTGAAGGCAAGTTCCACACGCGACAACGACTTCATCGAGAAGATTTATCCTGCCACCATGCACAACACCATGCTCTTCTTCACCGACCGCGGACGTTGCTATTGGCTCAAGGTTTACGACATTCCCGACGGCAACAAGCAGGGTAAGGGTAGGGCCATCCAGAACATGCTCAACATCGAGCCGGGCGATGCCGTACGCGCTTGCCTCTGCATCCGCAAGTTGAACGACCCCGAGTTCTGCCAAAGCCACTACGTCGTCTTCTGCACCAAGAATGGCATCATCAAGAAGACCTGCCTGACCGACTACAGCCGCGTCCGTTCGAACGGCGTGAACGCCATCAACATCCGCGAAGACGACCAGGTAATCGGCGTGGAACTGACGAACGGCAAGAACGAAATCATCATCGCCAGCTCCGCAGGTCTGGCAGTCCGCTTCGACGAAGAAGATGTCCGTTCGATGGGACGTACCGCAACAGGCGTTCACGGCATCAACCTGGAGGATGAGAACCGTCCGAACAATCATGTCGTGGGCATGTGCGTCATCAACGATGTGGAGACGGAAAGCATCATGGTGCTCAGCGAGAACGGCTTCGGCAAACGTACCGACGTGGAGGCTTACCGCAAGACTCGCCGTCATGCAAAAGGCGTCAAGACGCTCGACATCACGGAGAAGACAGGCGACCTTATTGGCATCACCGTCATCAAGGACGAAGACGACCTGATGATTATCAACAAGAGCGGCACAACCCTCCGCCTGCATGCCGACGTCATCAAGGAGACAAAGAACCGCGTCACTCAGGGAACGAAGGTCATCGAAATCAAGAAGCGCAACGACGTCATCTCTCACCTGAGCGTCGTACCTCGTGCCGAAGACGAAGCAACGCTCGACGAAAGTCAACCTGAAGCTCCCGAAGGCGAAGCGGAAACACAAACAGAAGAGACTGAAAACAAAGAACAACAGTAGATTTTCACTCACATAATTAAATATAATAAGTTATGAAAAAGATTATGCTTTCGATGGCACTCCTCCTCAGCGTGGGTACCGTCATGGGACAAGTTGACAAGGCTGCTCTCAAGGCTGCTCAGAAAGAAGCAAAGGCATTGGTGGCTGAAGCTCAGAAGATAGACCAGGCCCTGACTGCCAAGATAAACGAGAAGACCGCTTCGGCAGAAGAGATTTTGTCCGAGTGCAAGAAAGGTCAGTCTCTCATTCGAAAGGCAATCAAGAGCGGTGGTATCGCTGAGAACAAACTCGGCGAAGCATACAAGACCTATGCCGATTTCGCTCAGTTCCCCAATAACGTCATGCTGAACCTCTCGCAGAACAAACAACCTCTGGATACGGCTTTCTTCTATTCGAACCTCAAGACTCTGACCTCCGCTCTGCAAGGCGAAATCAAGAACACGAAGATTACGAAAGGCGATGCAGGAAACGAGAACTACATCAAGGGCAAGAAATCCGCTCTGGCCCAATGTTCGAACTTCTTCCTCTATGCAGCTCAGCTCTTCAGCGAGACTGACAACCACGAAAAGGCTCTCGACGCCTTCGAGACGGCTATGAACTACAAGAAGCTCTATCCCGAAGTCGCTGATATGGTGAATTTCCAAATCCCCGACGAGCAGATTTCATTCTACGCCTTCCACACAGCTCACGAAGGCAAGATGTACGACAAGATGGATGCACTCTACGAACAGGCCATGCAGTTTGCCGAGAGCGCAGAAACCACAAGGAACGTGATGCTGGAGTCGTACCGCGAACGTGGTGACACGACTGCCTGGGCAAACAAGGTTCGCGAAGTGACCATCGAAAACCCCGCAGCAAACGACACTTACATCCAGATGCTCATAGCCTACTACCTGAAGAAAGATAAGGAAGCAGGCGAGGGAAGCAACCTCATGATGCCCTACGTGGACGAGGTTCTGGCAAAAGACCCCAACATCCTGATCGCTCAGTACGGCAAGGCCTTCAAATACTTCGACAGCGAGAAGTACGACGAGGCATTCGAGGCTTACAAGAAGTGTACGGAAATCAAGGACGACTACTACGACGCCTGGTATCAGTGTGGACTCTGCAAGTATCGTCAGGCACTCGCTCTGAACTCAACAATCAGCTCCATCAAGAACCAAACCGAAGCCAAGAAAGCTCTCGAGAAGACAAAGGGCCTCTTCGGCGAAGCAATTCCTTTCTTCGAGAAAGCTCGCGAATGTGCTCCCGACGAACCTATGAAGTGGGCCTTCGAGCTTCGCCAGTGCTACTCCGTAACAGGTCAGGCCGCAAAGGCAGCCGAGATGGACAAACTTCTCTAGTTCATAGTTCATAGTTCATAGTTCATAGTTATGAGATGGGCATTGTTCCTTACGTTCTTGCTCCCTGCTTTCCTGACCGTTAGTTCAGCCAAAAAGCCAAAGCAGGAGAAGCCGCCGAAGCAGGAAAAGCTTGCCACGCTCTACAAGAACGCAAGGACTGCTATGAAGAACCGTGGCGGTCAGGATGCGGCTCGCGACGCTCTGCTTGGGGCTCTCGCACGTCCTGAGTTGAAGAACAAGCAGAAAGCCAAAATCTACTATACTGCCGCTCTGCTCGAGCAATCGCTCAACGGAGTGGAGAATCAGAAGGCTTATCTCAAGCAGGCTTACGACACAGCCAAGTTCTTCAACAAACTCTGCGACATGTACGGGCGCCTCCAGCTCTGCGATAGTGTTGACCTCCTTCCCGATGCAAGGGGAAAGGTGAAGCCACACTTCCGGAGTCGGACTCATTCCCTGCGCATGAAGCACCTCCGCAACATGCTCTCAGGAGGCAAGTTCTTCCTCGCAAAGAAGAACTACGCAGCAGCTTATCCCTTCTTCGACAACTATTGCAGCCTCTCTGCCGACTCGAGCACTACGCTCTGGGCAACTGTCTCAGCTTTCATGGCAGAAAACTATGCGGGAACAGTCAAGCACGCCGATGCCGCCATCTCGTATTCCGATTCGACAACTGCTGCCGTCCTGCAGGAATACAAGGTGCGCTCTTATGGCAAGCTTGCGAACGATTCTGCATGGCTCGCTTCGCTGAAGGACGGAGTCATCAAATATCCGAATCACGACTGGTTCTTCGTGCAGTTGTCCGATTGGTGCTACAGGCAGCGGAGATTCGACGTGGAAAGGAATCTGGCAGATAGACTTATTGCTCAAACGGGAGGCAAGGCCATACACTATTATGCCAAGTCGAAGAGCTATCTCTCCGAAGAGAATTATGATGAGAGCATAGCGTGTGCAGACTCTGCAATCGCCATCCAGCCCGACTTTGCCGATGCCTATTATAATAAAGGTATCGCGTACCTGAACATGGCTGTAATCGCTCAGGAATCGAGTCCTAAAGATGTCAACCATCCCGATTACTTCGAAGAGAAGCAGAGGGTGCAGGAGCTCTTCAGAAAGGCCAGACCTTGCATGGAAATGGTGCGTAAGCTTCAACCCGAAACGACTGAACGATGGGCATCTCCGCTTTACCGCATTTATCTCAACCTAAACCTCGGAGATGAGTTTAGCGAGATAGACAAACTGCTCAACGGGAAATGAAATGATTAAGGAAGTCTCAAGCGGACTTCCTTAATTTTTCAGTCGTTGTGGACGATAACCTTAACCTTCACGATTCGTCGCTGGTCAACCTCCAGAACATCGAAGGTGAAACGTTTGTACTCAATACGTTCGCCCTGAACAGGGAATTCGCCCTTTATCTCAAGCAAGAGTCCGGCTAAAGTCTCGGCTTCTCCTTCGACATTTTCGAAGTACTCATCGTCGAGACCGAGAATCTTTGTGAAGTCGGACATGAGTGTCTTTGCCTCGAAGATATAAGTGTTCTGGTTAAGGCGCTGGTAGGGTTTCTCTTCGTCGTCGTACTCGTCGTTTATCTCGCCGACGATTTCCTCCAGGATGTCTTCCATTGTGACGATTCCGCTTGTGCCTCCAAACTCATCGACGAGGACTGCCATGTGGACTTTGTCGCGCTGGAAGTCTCGCAGAAGGTCGTCAATCATCTTTGTTTCAGGAACGAAGTAAGCGGGGCGAATGAGAGTTTGCCAACGGAAGCCTTGAGGTTTGCCGAGGTGGGGGAGAAGGTCCTTGATGTAGAGCACGCCCTTGATGTTGTCCTGCGTGTCCTGATAGACGGGGATTCGGCTGTAATTGTTCGCCACGATGCAGGCAAGCACGTCCTTGAACGAGGCTTTAATGTCGAGGTCAACGATATCGACTCTGCTCGTCATGATTTCCTTTGCCATTTCTCCGCCGAAGCGTATGATGCCCTTGAGCATATTGCTTTCTTCTGCGATATCCTTCTTGTCGGTCAGTTCCATCGCCTTCTCCAGATCATCGACCGTCAGGAGGTCTTCATCGTGATTTGCAAGGCGTTTGGTGATGACTTTGCTTCGGATGAGGAGTTTGCTCAGGGGCCAGAAGATTTTGCTCAACACTTGAAGTTTCGGAGCGGCGAACCGACAGAAAGCGAGGGCGTGCTGAGCGCTATAAATCTTTGGAATTACCTCTCCGAAAAGCAAAAGCAGGAAGGTGAGCAGAACGGTCATGACGAGGAACTCGAGCCACTTTGCCTGCCCAAAGTCGATGGTCTTTTCGAAGCAGAAGTAGAGGATGATGATGACGGCAACATTCACCAGATTGTTGCTGATGAGGATTGTTGCGAGAAGTCGTTCGCTATCGTCCAAGAGCGAGGCGACCTTTTTGTCGGAGGGATGCTTCTCTTCGTCGATTGTGCTCCTGTCGTTCGGGTTCAGGCTGAAGAAAGCAATCTCGCTTGCCGAGACGAAGCCCGAGCAAAGAAGCAGGATGAGGACGATGCCGAAAGCAATCCAGACGCCTGGCGTGGGCATGTGAAGGCTGACACCTTCTATCAAATGTTCGAAGTTCAATTTTCTGCAGTTTGGGGTTTAGGTGTAAGCATTTCCATCGACTCTGCCCATATCTCGGTGACGAAGCGTTTGATGCCGTTACGGTCTTCGTAGCTGCGCGAGTGTATCTGGCCTTCTATGAAAAGTTTGTCGCCTTTATGTACGTATTTCTCAATGACTTCTGCCAATCCTCGCCAAAGGACTACGTTGTGCCATTCTGTTCTCTCGGGAACTTCCGTACCGTCCTTCAGTTTGTAGGCCCGTTCGGTTGTAGCGAGGGCTACGCTTGCCACGCATACGCCTGAATCCACGTATTTCACTTCGGGTTCTTTCCCCACATTGCCAATCAACATTACCTTATTCATAATCTTTACTTCTTTTTGTTTGCAAAGATACAAATAATTCTTCATTCTTTATTCTTCATTCTTCATTTTTTTGTATCTTTGCACAAAACTAACAATCAGAATCATGAAGAAGAATCTACTTTTGATGCTTACTGTGCTCGTGCCCCTCGTGTGTTTCTCCGTCGAAAAACAGGAGACGGCCAAGCTTCGTTGGGGAACTTTCAACATCCGTCTGCAGAACGATGGCGACGAACAGGCCGGCTACGGCTGGAGCGTTCGCAAAGACAGAGTGGCGAACTACATTAAGGAGAAGCACATGGATGTCGTGGGAATGCAGGAAGTGCTTCATGGTCAGCTCGAGGACCTGCTTGCCCGAATGCCCGAATACGACTACGTCGGAGTGGGGCGAACGGATGGTAAGACGCAGGGAGAGTATTCGCCAATCTTCTTCCTCAAGGACAAGTTCGAAGTCCTGGAGAAAGGAAACTTCTGGCTGAGCGAAACGCCCGAAGTGCCAGGCTCCGTCGGTTGGGATGCTGCCCTCGAGCGTATTGCAAGTTATGCAAAACTCAGGGACAAAGCCTCAGGCAAAGTCTTCATGGCAGTCAACACTCACTTCGACCACGTGGGTGTGACGGCCCGTCGTGAAAGCGCCAAGCTCATCATGAAGAAAATTCAGGAAATCGTCGGAAAGCAGCCTGCAGTAGTGACTGGCGACTTCAATGTCACGGAAGATGACGAAGCCTATACCACAATGACGACCAACGAGTTCAAGATGTACGACGCCTATCATATGACGCCCAACCACACTGGAACCGTCTATACCTATCACAATTTCTGCAAGATTCCCCCTTTGAAGTGCGAGAAGATAGACTTCATCTTCATCACTCCAACCATCATGGTCAACCACTCACACATCGAGGAACCCAACCGCAGAGCTTTACTCTCCGACCACAATCCACATTGGGCCGACCTGGAGTTCTAAGGTAGTTCCAAAACGTCACACTAGTATATTCCAAACGTAACACTAGTAAATTGCAAACGTCACGTTAGTAAATCGCCAACTTCACGTGCTTAGTTTGGCAATTACCCCAGCGTTGTTTTCAAACTATCTTGGTGAACCTTGCTGAAACGGCTGGCAAAGTCTTCCCGTCGCGCTCAGAATAAGACGGAGATACGCCCCCAATGAATGTGGTATTTATCCGAGTCACTATTGAACGTGGCCAGAAACGTGTAGTTGTAACCAATGGAAACATTCTTGAGTACCTGAAAGCCAGCGCCACAATCTATACCGAGGCAATGGCTTTTATCCGTTTTGATTTTGGTGACGTAGTTGCCCCAGTTGTAATCCCTGTACTTAGTCCTCCGGTAAAGGTACGTATATCCCGGCGTTCCCTCGGCATAGAACTTCAGATTCTTATAAATGGGAATCTGGAACCTCAACCCCATTAGGCGGGCATTTATAATGCTGAAGTTCTTCGGGCATTCATTCTTGTACCATCCGGACATATAGGAAGCCCCGATGAGGTTCCAGCCGAAATAGGGAGAGGTCTCCTTTCTCACAGTAAAACCTACGCCCCACTTATCTTGAAGATACAAGTCCGCTTGCCAAACAAACTTTGACTCCGTTTTGTCGGCATCGCTGGAATGTTTCTTGAAAATCTGGGCGTTCGCAGAAAGCGAAGCAAGGCAGATGAGCGCCATCAATACTACAGCCCGTTTCATAGCATTGTGTGTTTAGTTATTCCACATTTTGTGTGTTATCGTTTGCAAAGATACGCATATCTGTGCTTACATGCAAGAGAAATCACATAAAACTTAAGGCGAACGAACTGAATACAAATAATGCCGAACTTGAAAGTCCGGCATTATCTTTGATTCCTAGGCTCTTACTTCCAACTGAGGAGTCTTCCTATCTGGTCGTAGAGGCTTGCCCAATGTGCGCGGCTCTCTGCGTCTGGAGCAGATTGGCTGGCTGCTTTCGTCTTCTTCTCTAACTGTTGGAGCGTATAGAGAACTGCAGGACGAACTGCCTGATTGCCGTTTCCGTATGCTCTGGTCAAGTGCATGAGCATGTTGTTCTGCAGGGCGACTCTGTACGGCGAGACTTTCTTGTTCGTGTCGAGTTCTGTGAAAATCATCTTCGTCAGGTCGGCAAGATAAGCTTGAGGCTTGTAGAGGTCGTTCAGCTCTTCGAGTCTGTTCATCAGGTTCGTCACGACACTCTCGCCCACACTGTTCGTGATGGCTTGCGGGTCGGCCCATAGGCGACGGGCATAGCTGAGGTCGCGAAGCCAAATAGGTTCCGTCAGGACTTGCTCGTTGATGAAGTTGAGCGCAGCCTTCTGCTTGTCGAGAGGCTGAGGCACATATACGTCTTTGCCTGAACCTTTAGGTTGGAAGTTTATCTGATAGCCACCGATGTTGCGAACCACATGTCCCATATAACGAAGGAATTGTGTGCGTATGTGCCCGTACATTACACTGATGTCGTTCCAGTAGAGGTCTTTGTCGTTATCAACGGTCCATTCGGGCAAAGCCTTGACCTCGCGCTTCAAGTTCAGGATTCCATAGTAGCTTGCCTTGACGGGATCGTTACCGAGGTCTTCAGTCTGGCGACGCGGGTCTCTGTGCTCGCTCTCTCCATCTCCCCACCAAAGTCGCTTGTTTTCCTGTGCCTTGAGAGTCATAGGTTCGAGCATCTTGTGGTCTTCATTCTCGTCTTTTGCATCGAGCATAGGTGTGTAACCCCATTGGATGGCCC
>JAGCXU010000104.1 GCA_017961145.1 Bacteroidaceae bacterium
CATGAGTTTGTTGTTAGACTGATGTATCGGTTTGGCAGACCTTTACCAGCTTGGCTTGTAGTTCAATCGAAGCGAGGACTTGTCGGCAGTGGGGAAGTCTTTTGGAACTTTCTGCGTGACCTTTCCCTTGGCGCACCATTCTGAACCACGCAAGAAAAGTGTTTGGAATCCAGTACATTGCATAGCAGGATTATCATCCAACCTTTCTCCACAATGACCAAGCATGATATGGAAAACCCTACCCTTCCCATATTTTACCGTAAAGACAAGCGGTTCTTCGCGACCTGAGCCATGTTGCTCTGGGGAAGAATAAGCAGTGTAGAGCAAGTCTTTTATACCTCCAGGACCTCTCATTCTGTCATAAAGTTCGTCGGAAGCATGCTTCCATTGGGCAGGCAATCCCTTTGTTATGGGGTGCGAGGCTTTGCGACAATTAAGCACAAACTCGTGCCTGAAACCATGAGAACCGCCATTGCCAGGGGAAGTGTCAGTCTGCAAGGCTCCATTCTTCCAATAGAAATAGGGACCAGATGCTTCATTTCTTCCACCCCAACCTCCAAGGGCTATTATTTCGTTGTAGGCAGGCCAATCGGTAAAAGCGTTATCGGCTGCATGGTAAACCACCACTCCACCTCCTTGCTTCACATAGTCCAAGAAAGCTGCCTTCATGCCTGCTGACCATTCGTCTCCATTGTAGTCCAACACAACCAGTTTGTATTTGCTGAAATCCACAGAGAAGCCTGACATGTCCTCTCCTTGTTTGGGAGAAACTGCCACATCGAGGCTGAAGAGTCCTGAGTTCTCCAATGTCATCTTTATGGCCTGATGACTGACTGGCCAGTTGTGATTGTTCTGCCCTGTAATGATAACTCCATGAATAGGCTTCTTCGCGTTTACGCAGATTATGGCTGAGAGCAAAACTATGCCCGTCAGAAGGGAATGTTTCAGATGTTTCATATCTTTTCTTTTTTACTTTTTAACGGCTTGGGGAGTCCAGTTCCGGAAGAAACGCAGGACTTTCTCCCGATTGTAGCCCTGACCTTCTTCCAGATAACTCGAATCCTGAATGTGGATCAGCCTTCCTTCATCATCTATGACGACAAAGACTGGGAATCCAAAGCGACCACAATTATTGAGTTTTTCCATCAAGGCTTTTGCCTGAAGCTGCTTCTCCTCATTCTCCGACTTGCTGGGATTGTAGTTCACATGAATATACTCGAAATTCTCATCGAGAACTTTCCTGATGGTTGAATCATTCGATATGAAGTCAGCAAAGCGCAGGCACCAAGGGCACCAGTTTCCTCCCACCTGACAGACCACGAACTTCCCTTCTGTCTTTGCCTTTCCTATTGCCTGATCTATCTGTTCTAGGGGATTGATTTCCTCGTTGTAGACCTTTTTCAGGGCAGTCTGGGCTTCAGCCGAAACTGCCAGCTGCATTATACATAATGCTAAAAGTATCCTTTTCATCTCTGTTTCCTTATTTCAAAATCTTCTCTGCCATCCGCTTGCCAGCCTCGAAGGCTTTCTGCAAGTCCTGTTCCCAGTGTTCCTCGCGATACTGACGTTTCATGGGTTCAGGGAATGCGGCCAGCTCATAGCGGTCATAGTTTTTCACTTGATAGGTATTGTAGGCATCCACATGTTCTACATCTCCATAGGCTCGCTCCAAGCAGTTCTCCATGATGCCCATCATCTGGCAGATGACCTTGGCCTGCTCTGGATTGGCATTCATTGTGTAGGTCAGCAATACAGGCATCTTCTTGGGTGGAGTCAGGCTAAAGTCCTCGTATGAAAGCCAAGGGAAGATGAGACGCTCCAGGAGTGCCCTGAGCTGGGCCGTGACCTCGCTAAAATAGATGGGCGAGCCCATTACGAGTCCGTCGGCCTGAGCTATCTCTTCCAGTATGGGAGTCAGAGCATCCTTGAATTTGCAGATGTGCGAAGCCTTGCCCTTAAGCTTGCAGGCCATGCACGACAGGCAACCGCGATACTGCAGGTCATAGAGCCGGATGGCCTTCACTTCAATCTGATTGCTGACGGACGAAGCTCCTTCTGCAATTTTCTGGAGCATGGAAGCTGTGTTGAAAGTCTTGCGTGGACCTCCGTCGATAATGATAATCTTCTTCATAGGCTATTAGTCTTCAATAATGTATGCTTCTTTGGCATATTCTTTTCTGCTAACTCCTCACAAATTTAAGCATTTTGTTTGGATTATTTGCAGGACTGCATCTGTTTTAATGCGCTTTTGGTGGGAATTTGCATTTTCAGGCATGAATATGCCCCCAGCCTAAATGCAAAACTTAGCGTGGATAGTTGGCAAACTTCACTGTAGTAATTCGCAAACTTCACTGTAGTCGTTTGAAGATATCCCTGCCCAAGTCAGGAGACACGAAACAGGATTCCCAATCGTTTTCGATTTTTTCTTAATTTCGCTCACTTTTTTTATCCATAATTCTTCATTATAAAATTATATTTTGTACCTTTGTGCCTGAAAAAAATGAAAAATGTTGTTCTTGCAACAGGCAACTTATTGGCCAAAAGACTAAAACTAATGTAAAAATAAAACTGAAAGCTAATTTATTAATTCAAAAACTAAACTAACATGAAGCGAAAACTCTACCCATTTTTCCTTCTAGTCCTGTTTGGACTACTTGGAAGCAGCATGCATGTTTGGGCACAGGAAATCCCTGAACCAACTGCACAATGGAACTTCAACGACCCAGACAATCTGATGGCTCCCAACAAGGGAAGCCTGACTATGACCCCCGCAGTTCTGGGCACAAGAAGCATTACACTCTCCACCCTCAGTGGTGCAGGAATCACATCAGCCGACGGTCCAGACGAGGAAAACAAAGCCATCTTCGTGCCTAAGGCATCTGCCCTGAAAGTGTCTCGCGCAGAAGGTTCGACATCTTCGCAATCTTACACCCTCATGCTAGATGTGATGGTACTCGATGCAAATCCCTTTGATGGTTTGTTCCAGACAGACCCAGCAAACGGAAACGATGGCGACCTCTTCATCCACACTAACCAAGTTGGTGTAGGTTCCTTAGGCTATGGAGGAAAGATAAAGAACAATGCCTGGAACCGAATCGTACTGGTTTACCGTGATGGCAAGAACATCCTCTATCAAAACGGAGAGAAGGTAGCAGAAGCAAATCCTGACAATAACGACCGCTTCAAAATACAACCGTTCGGCTTCTATCTGTTCTGTGACGAGGACGGCGAGAAGGAAGACAGCTATGTAGCTGAAGTGGCATTCTGGGAATCTCCCCTCACTAACGAGCAAATAAACGCGCTTGGAGGCTACAAGGAGGAAGTTCCAACCTTCGAGATTGGTACTGAAGCAGAACTGTTGGCCTTTGCTGATTATGTAAATCAAGACAAAGAGGCTAATGCAGTGTTGACAGCCGACATCGCACTCAGCAATACCTGGCAGACTCCCATCGGCATTGATGGTGCACCCTACTCAGGCATCTTCGACGGACAGGGACACAAGATTTCCGGCTTCAACGGAACAAGTAATGGCAAGTTCGGCTTCTTCGGCTTCATCAGCAATGCCACAGTCAAGAACTTTAGCATCGAAGGAACACTTACAGTAATGTCTGCCACTGGCAGTGGAGCCATCGGTTGGTCAGCAAGCAGTCGAGTCTCGAATGTTCACTCCTCTTTGGACATCACCATTCCTGCAGAAGCCAGTGCAGGTACCGTTCACCATGTTGGTGGTGTGGTAGGCTCTGCCCAATACAAGAATCGCATTACAGGCTGTACCTTCTCTGGCACCTTGTCTGAAGAAGGTGGCAACAACGACTGCTTTGGTGGTGTGATAGGCTATATGGCAGAAGACACAGTACTTTTCTGTGCAAACTACGGCAAAGTGACCTATGTGATTCCCAACGGCTCTGTAGGCGGCATCTCAGGATATCTCAACAATGGTGGTGGCATGATGAAAGGCTGCTTGAACATGGGAACTGTTGCCATGAGCGACCTAGAAGGAACGCCCACTTATGGTGGTGCCTTCATCGGTTGGCTGAGAACCTTCACACAAACAAACATGGCTGGCAACTACTGGCTTAAAGATAGCGCTCCACACGCTAACGGAGAAGGTTCAATGTCAGCTGCAGTAAGTTTCACTTCCGACAAACTCGCTACTGGCGAAGTCTGCTACGGATTGAATGGTGACCAGTCAACTATTGGCTGGTACCAAACATTAGGCACAGACGAAGCACCTGTGCTCGACTCTACTCACGGAATAGTCTATATGAGTGGACGCAAGCACTGTGACGGTTCCAACTATGCAGAAAACTCTTTCTCCAACACAAGTTCAGAAGTAACACAAGACGACCACAACTTCGTGGATGGCTACTGCTCTTATTGTGACCTCTTCGACAACAACTTCACCATGACGCCAAATGCAGATGGCTACTATGAGATTAGTTCAGTAAATCTGCTTAGAAGGTTTGCTGCTCTCGTGAATAGCGGAACTCTCAATGCCAAGGCTGTCCTTGTGAACGACATCGACTTTGCAGAAGCCATTGCGACCGCTAATACAAGAGGAAGCGAGTTCATATGGACTCCCATCGGAAACTGGGGATCTACCCCTGCCGGCAGTGCATGCTTCCAAGGTCACTTCGACGGTCAAGGTCACTCCATCAAGAACTTCAACATGAACTCAAGCCAAAGCTTCTACGCTCTCTTTGGCGTCATCTCGACAGACTGTCTCATTGAGAACTTCAGCATCGATGGAACACTTCAAATCAACACTCAATACTCAGGTGGCGTTGCAGCTTATTCTCGCGATGACCGTCCTGTAATCCGCAACATCCACAGCTCTGTAAACATCAAGAACTATAGTGCTGGTGGCAGACAAGGCGGTATCCTTGGTGGTGCTCACTCCACTACCTATAAGACCGTCATTGAGAATTGTACCTACTCTGGTACTCTGGATGGCAATGATGCAGGTGGAAGTGGCAACTATGGTGGCATCATAGGCTATGTAAACAATAATGGCAATACCGTTGTTGACATTACCAACTGTCTGTTCGATGGCGAGGTTGTCAATAACAATCCCAGTCCTGGCAATTGCACCTTTGGTGGTTTTGTCGGATATAGTAATGGTGGTGTTGTAACCATCAAGAACAGCTTGTCCATCGGCCATGTTGAGTCTGCTATTTGGGGTATGTTCTTTGGTGCAGTCAAGAGTAACAAGTCTTCTCTTCCCAACAGTTATTACAAAGGTGAAATCCTCAATGGTTCTGCAAGTACCGTTACCTTGACAGCTACAGAAGTAACTAATGAGCAGTTGGCAAGTGGTGAGATTGCATGGAAGCTGAACGAAGAGAAATTCTTTGATGTAGCATGGCATCAGGTTCTCGAAGAGCAAAAGTATCCTGTTCTCGAAGGTGACGCCATTGTCTATCAATTCGGAGATGATGACTACAAGAACCTTAGTGATGAGGTATTGGATGAATTCATGAGCGACCTCATTGCCAAAGAAGAGGAATTCCTTGAAGAAACAGTCGCTTACCAAGCATTGCTCGACGAATACAAGGAGGCTATTGATTCTTGGGAAGACATCGAAACTCTCGAGGATTTCCTCGAGGCTTATAAAGCTTCCCTTGAGTTGAAGGAAAGCATCAAGGCTTCTGCTGCCAACTATGCAGCATATGAGAAAGTTTGCGAAGATGCAGCCCAATACATCATCGACAATGGACTCGAAGGCGTGATGACCGACTTCCTCAAGGATTATCTTGAGCAGGACATCAATCCGAACACCAATTATCCAAATGGTAGCTTTGCCTACATCATGGAGAATCTGGAATTGGATGACGAGCAACTTGCCGACGAGATTGCCTTTGTTGGTCAGATGCTCGAGAAGGCTATTGCAGGTGGCATCGCTCCTGGCACTGAGATTACACGTCTGTTGACCAATCCCAACTTCGCAGATGCTTACGAAGGATGGACGGTAGAATTCGACGGTGGTACAGCTTCCGTGGAGGGTGAGCCAGAAATCATGCCTATTCCCGAAGGATTCAACAACAACAGTTTTAGTGCTTCTCAAACACTGAGCGACCTACCAAATGGTATTTACATGACAAGCATCAACGGCTTGTTCCGCTCTTGCAATGATTACTATTCCAAGTACTATGTCGGCCAGCTCTATTTGAATAATACCGTGAACTATTTCATGGCTCCTGGTGAAGACGTTCTTCCATACGAAGATGCCGAGCCTGGCGTGAACTGCCTCGGTGAAAGTGGTGACCAAGCTTATGATGACGACGTATCAGGTTGGGTTCCCAAATCGAGAGTGGGCTGTTCTTATGCCTTTAGCTCAGGCCGCTACCAGAACTTCGTTGCCACTGAGGTTACAGACGGCAACCTGACTGTGGGCGTTCGCGATCAAGGAACAGGCCTTGCTTATGACTGGATGCCTTTCGGCAATATACATGTCTATTATCTTGGCACAGAAGCCGAAGCTTCCGAGGGACTTAACGAAGTGCTCGAAGGCTATAAGAGCCGTGCAGAGGTTATCGTGGACTTTGCAAGCAGTGCCGAAGAGCCCAGCAAGTATCCCAACATATCGGAAGAACTGAGGGAACAGCTTATTATGGCTATCTCACAAGTTGGGCAGACAACTGACAAGATGACACTCATCAACACCTTCTCCGACCTCTTCAAACAAGTGTATGATTGTCGCAAGGCATATATCGCCATGCTCGATGCTGCCAACAAGCTTTATGACACTCTCGACGGATTGAGCAGCGCAGGCCTTATTTCCGACGAAGTTTATGAGAGCTGGGAAAGCGAAATCTTAGACGCACAGAATCATTACATCGAAGGTGATGTTTCTACCGAAGAAGCACTTGACATTGCAAAAAGGCTCATCAATAATGATGTCATGCCAAAGCCTGTGGATGGTGTTTACCAGTTGAGGACTGCCGGCGATCTTGCCATCTTCTCCATGATTGTGAACAGTGGGGCTCCCACTTCCGATGCCGTCCTTGTGAACGATATCGACATGGCAGAACTTGGCGAAGAGTTCGCATGGACGCCTATCGGAAACTGGGACGTGGTCAATGGTGCCAACATGGGCTTCAAGGGCCACTTCGACGGCCAGGGCCACACCATTTCGAACTTCAACTACACGGCAGGACAGAACTGGTTCGGCCTCTTCGGTGTGCTCTCCGACAATGCTCTCGTGGAGAACTTCAACATCTATGGTGAGATAATCTCGGATTGGCAGTACGAAGGCAGTGTTGCCGGTTATGCTCGCGACAATAATGTGACCATCCGCGGCATCCACAGTTATGTGAATGTGACCAGCATGCCACAAGGCGGAAGAACTGGCGGCATCGTGGGTTGTGTTGACAATGGCACGACAAACATTGAGAGATGTACTTATTCAGGTACTCTTGACGGCTACGATGCAGGTAATGGCGGCAACTACGGAGGTATCGTGGGTTACACCAACAACAGTACAAATGCCATCTGCAACATTACCAACTGCTTGTTCGACGGTAAGCTCATCAATACTGTTGATGTTGCTGGCAATTGCACATTCGGTGGTATAGTCGGTTATACCAACTCGTCACTTGTCACCATCAAGAACTGCTTGTCCATCGGTACAGTACAATCTGCAAGATATGCCCAGTTCTTTGGAGCCCTGAACGGTACCAACTCGAAGATATACAACAGTTACTATAAGGGTGACTACATCAATGGTTCTTCGAGCGGCCAGAGAGCCAATCCTCAGGAAGCCACAGAGGTTACCAATGCACAACTGGCAAGCGGAGAAATCTGCTTCAAGCTCAATGGCGACCAGAGTGAAATCGTTTGGCATCAGACACTTGCGACCGATGATTATCCTGTTCTGGAAGCAAACCATCTGCAAGTTTGGTTCACCAATGGCGTTTACACTAACATTGATCCCGATGGCATCCGCGATATCCCAGCTGCAGAGCAGCCCACCTACGACGGCATCTACAATCTCGCAGGCCAGCGTCTCGAGAAGCTGCAGAAGGGTATCAATATCGTGAATGGCAAGAAAATCCTTGTCAAGTAGATAATTGCTAAGCAAACAATTACGCCCCCTTCCTTAGGTTTCAGGCCTGTGGGAGGGGGCGATTTTTTTCTTTGTTTACTTGTTTTGCGAAGGCGAAGAGGGAGAGTGGCAGATGGCAATAACCTTCGGGATTCTTGTCGAGATAGTCCTGATGGTATTCTTCGGCTTTGTAGAAGTTCTGCAAAGGCTGCTTCTCGACGACTAGAGGTTGCGCGTAGTTCTTCTGCTCCTCTGCAAACACTTTCTCTATGACGGGCAAATCCTCGGCATCGACATAGTAGATGCCTGTCCTGTAGCGCGTTCCTTCGTCGTGACCTTGCTTGTTCAGGCTAGTCGGGTCGATTGCCTTGAAGAACATCTGCAACAGGAACTCGAGGTCTGCGATGTCTGGATTGTATCTGACATGCACAGTCTCGGCATAACCGGTCTGGTCGGTATAGACTTCCTGATATGTAGGGTTTTCCGTATGTCCGTTGGCAAATCCGACTTCTGTTTCCAATACGCCTTCTATCTGCTTGAAGTAGTGCTCAGTCCCCCAGAAGCATCCTCCAGCCAGGTAAATGTCTTTTGTTCTGTTCATTCCAAATGCTAAGTTTTCGGGTTTTCTGCCGACAAAGGTACAAAAAACTCCTGATTCTTGACACTTAACTCTCAACTTTTTCATATCTTTGCATGCAAATAGTACAATTATGGCAAAACCTGTCAATCAAGCTCTCTGGCAATACATCGAGGAAAATATCCTGCCCAGATATGATGCTTTCGACAAAGCGCACAGGCAAGATCATGCTCGAACTGTAATCCGCCAGAGCATAGAGCTGGCCGAGCGACTGGATGTGGATGTCGATATGGTTTATGCCATCGCTGCCTATCACGATACGGGGCTTTGCGAAGGGCGTGAACACCATCATGAAGCCTCGGCCAGAATCGTCCGTTCCGACCAGAATTTGCGACAATGGTTCACGGAAGAACAGATTTCCATGATGGCAGATGCAACTGAGGACCATCGGGCTTCTGCCGACCACGAGCCTCGCACTCTTTATGGCAGGATTGTGGCCGAAGCAGACCGACACATCGACCCTCTGAACATCATAGAGCGCACTATTCAGTTCGGACTTGACCACTATCCGGAACTAAGTTTGCAGGAGCATTTCGCGCGAATGGTTGCCCATCTGAAAGAGAAATATGGCCGTGGAGGTTACCTGAAATTGTGGTTCGACGACTCGCCAAATGCCCTTCGACTCGAGGAACTGCGGAAGATGATATATGATGAAGCTTTGCTTCGTGAATTATTTGACAAATACTTGAATTCCAAATAGGTTATGAAATCACTGAGAGAACTTTATCGCATAGGCATCGGCCCGTCCAGCAGTCATACGATGGGCCCACAAGCAGCTGCAATCCAGTATCTTGAACGCCATCCTGAAGCCTCGGCTTTCGATGTCACGCTCTATGGCTCGCTCGCAGCCACGGGCAAAGGTCACATGACCGATGTCGCCATCCTTCGTGTCCTGGAGCCTCAAGGACAGGTAACAATCCACTGGGAGCCCACCATCTTTCTGCCCTTTCACCCAAATGGGATGAAGTTTGCTGTCCGCAAGCCAGACGGTTCGCTCCACGACGAATGGACCGTCTATAGTGTGGGTGGAGGAGCCCTTTCGGAGGGCGAGACTCAAGGGACACAGGTTTCCGACGACACTTCGCCCTACCCTCTTACCACCATGAAGACAATCATGGCCTGGTGCCAAGAGACGGGACACGCCTATTGGGAATATGTGGAACAATGCGAGGGGCAGGAGATATGGGACTACTTGCGCAAGGTTTGGCGCGTCATGCAGGAAGCCGTGGAGCGCGGCATCGACCACGAAGGCGTCCTTCCAGGGCCTCTCGGACTTCAACGCAAGGCGCCCATCTACTACACCAAGGCGAAGGGCTACAAAGCCAACCTGCAGAGTTCCGGACTCGTCTATGCCTATGCCCTTGCAGTCAGCGAAGAGAACGCTTCTGGCGGACTCATCGTGACGGCTCCCACTTGTGGCTCTTGCGGAGTTCTGCCTGCCGTTCTCTACCATTTGGGGCACAACCACAACTTCTCCGAGGAGCGCATCCTCCACGCCATTGCCACGGCCGGACTCATCGGCAATCTCGTCAAGCAGAATGCCAGCATCTCCGGAGCCGATGTGGGCTGTCAGGGAGAAGTGGGCGTGGCCAGCGCCATGGCTTCCGCAGCTGCCTGCCAGCTCTTTGGTGGCAGTGTGGCCCAGATAGAATATGCGGCCGAAATGGGACTGGAGCATCACCTCGGCATGACTTGCGACCCCGTTTGCGGCCTCGTCCAGATTCCCTGCATCGAGCGCAATGCCTTTGCAGCCGCGCGAGCCCTCGATGCCAATTTCTATGCCTCCCTCTCCGACGGTCAGCATCGCGTCAGCTTCGACCGAGTCGTTCGCGTCATGAAACAGACCGGCAAGGATTTGCCATCGCTCTACAAGGAAACCTCCGAAGGCGGCCTGGCAAAGCTCAGTGAAGACTAGTTTCCGCTCCCCCCCACAGAGCGGATGCTGCCTGCTTTCCCGAATGTGGCGTGCCAAGTTGCCGGACATGACGTGTTAAATTGCGCACTATAACGTATCAAGTTTGCATTTTAGCTGTGCCTCGTTTGCCCTCATCTGCAGCTAAGGACTCACCTCTCAAATGCTCTACATAGGTACGAATAATTCTTGAATTGCGCAAGTAAATTGGAAATTATTTTCACACGAAAGTGAAAGTTTTTTTTGCGGACAAGGTGTGTGGCATTGTATACAATGGATTTATAACTCTGTCAGTGTAGTACCCTAAAAAAGTTGAATAATCTTTAACTTATCCCTGACATGGATTGAATATTATTTTACTAAACCCTATCTAAGGTTGAATCATTCGTTCCAGTCATTTCATGTGCTTCCGATGTATATCTGTACCTCCAAAGTAAAGAACAATCGCTCCCTGACGCCTTAAAATGATTTGCTAAAATTGAATTTTAATGTATTGAAAATATTTGCATTTTTCATGGTAAATAGTGCTGAAATGTTTGGTAGTCTCACGAGAAATTCGTATCTTTGCAGAGTAAATAAATAATATCCGGATATGAAACAGACTGTCAAACACCTCGCCTGCCTTTGCGCCCTGATTGCCCTCTGCTGCCTAGACGGCAATGCCGCGATGCCTGTCGCTCCGAAAGCTTCCGACGGGAAAGCGGTCACGATGAAGCGCGCAAAGCCCCAAAGAAACATGCAGGCTGCCATGGAGCAATATCTGCAAAGCGCCCAGGACCAAAAACTCAACATCCAGAGCGTGATGGTATTGCAGCATGGGAAAGTGTTGTACGAGAAGTGGCTGAACGGCGGCGAAGCTCAGAAACCCCACATTCTGAACAGCGTGAGCAAGACGTTCACCTCGGCTGCCGTGGGACTGGCCATCAGCGAAGGACTGCTCTCGCTCGACGACAAACTGGTCAGCTTCTTCCCCGAAGACCTCCCCACATCGCCCTCGGAGAACCTGAAGAAAGTGACCGTTCGCAATCTGCTGACCATGAACTGCGGACACGACACGGAGCCATCGCGCAGAAGGGATGGCGACACCTGGGTGAGAACCTTCCTCTCGTGGCCTGTAGAGCACGAACCAGGCACTTACTTCTGTTACAATAGCATGGGCACCTACATGCTCTCGGCCATCGTGCAAAAGGTGACTGGCCAGAAGGTCGTGGACTATCTGCAGCCCCGTCTCTTCGACCCGCTCGGCATCGAGGCACCTCGCTGGGACGAGAGTCCGCAGGGCATCAATTGTGGTGGTTGGGGACTCTACCTGAAGACCGAGGACTTGGCGAAAATGGGCCAGCTCTTGCTTCAAAAGGGCAAATGGAAAGGCAAACAAGTGCTGCCGAAAGACTATGCCGAGGAGATGACGCGCAAACAAGTTCCCTGCCAACCGTCGTGGATCAGAGCCGACAAGGTGGCCGAGAGCGGGCTGACAATCGAGAATAGCGACTGGGTGCAAGGCTATGGCTATCAGGTCTGGCGATGCCGTCACAATGCCTTCCGAGCCGACGGAGCAGGCGGACAGTACATCATCGTCATACCCGAAAAAGATGCAGTGGTCATCAATACTGCCGACCTGAACGACATGCAGGCCGAACAGGACCTCATCTGGGACTACATCCTCCCCGCTTTGAGGTAGAAAAAAGGCAGCAAGACACGGCTATTCTGCCCTGAACACGGCATCCAGAAAGTCGAGGTAACATTGCCAGTCATACGGCGTCACATCGTGTTTCCCTGCACGAATATGATAGCCCACGTCGTAATGCTGGGGCTGGTGGATGGCCGGCTGCTCCCCAGAAGGAAGCCCCTGCATGCCATAAAGCCGATAGACAGGTCCGGCATAGTAAAGGCTCAGATACTCTCCCTTCGGGTCAGCCCACTGGTCGTCGGCTGCACTGGCCACATAAGCATGGCGAGGCGCTATCAGGGAAAGCAATTCATGCTGGTCGAAAGGCAGTTCCGACTCGTTCTCGGAATAAGCATTGAAGGCAGGACAGAACCAATGTGGAAAATTGGCGGTAATGCGGCCCACATTCTCGCCAAAAACTCGCTTCGAGAGGGCTGCTCCACCACAACCGGAATCGTTCGAGATGACGACCTTGAAGCGCTTGTCCTGCACGCCAGCCCATAGTGCAGTCTTGCCCAGTCGCGAATGCCCAAGCACGGCCATGCGCCCCTTGTCTATCCGCCTTTCCTTCTCCAGATAGTCCGCAATCCGACTATAACCCCAAGCCCAAATGCCGATTGTCCCCCACTCGCTTTCCTTGCGATTCCCTGCATCATAATCGGGAAGGAGCGACGGAATGCCTTGCACCATCAATTCCGGAGAATCAGGACAAATGTCGTGGTAGTTCATCGTGGCAACTGCATAGCCTCGCTGCAAAGCCATTTCGTACGACCAGCGGCTCACCTGTTCGCCTCGAATCCACTTCTCCGACCCCAAACTCTTCACCAGCTCTTTCGAGGGCGAAGGGATGACATCATCTTCAAAAGTGGTCGTCTGGTTGCCATGAAAATTGTAGCTCACAATCACAGGAACGCGCCCCTTCGAACTATTGGGAATATAGAGCAGCAGAAGGGCTTGGACCGACTTGCCGTTCTTGCCCCTGAAAGTGAAGCGCACCTGTTTCTGCGTGGCCAGTCCGCCCATTGCATTCGGGTTCGAACTGACCACTTCATGCTTCACCTTGATGCCAGTTCGGTTTGGAGTCGCGCCATATTCCAGTTCGCCAAACATCCTCAGCAATTCAGGCCTGCGTTTCTTCTCCCATTGTTTTGCGCTCTCTACGGCTTGCCCGTCAGAGCACTTCAGAAGGTCAGGAAGTTCGAAAGCAGGTACCAGACTCTCGTCGTAATTGACTGGAGCATTCTTGTTCTGTCCCATGGCAGTGGCCGAAACAAGAAGGACCAGTAAAAGGTTTTCAATGCGTTTCGTCATATCTCAATTAGTTTTTGATAAGCCAGTCGCTCGTCGCCAGACATCAAATAGATGATACCACAATAATCGAAGCCATGCTTCAGGAGGTTGTGCTGCATGATCTTGTTGTCGCGATGAGTGTCTATGCGAATATTCGTATCGTGGGCAAAGCAGAAATCCATGATATGAGCGAATATCCCATGAACCTCCGGATAGCTGGCAATACGATGAACCACATGATAAGGCCTCTCATCATCGCGCCACTTGCCCTCGTAAATCGTGGCATAAGTGGGTTCAGGAGATTGCAGATAGGCAAAGTAGCCCACCACCCTACCGTTCTCCTCGACAACAAACCCGCTTCCTTTCTTAATATCAGCAGAAATGGTCGATTCCGACGGGTAACCTTCTCCCCATTGAAGCATATTGCCAGACTGCCGCATAATCCCCTTTGCAGCCTCCATAACCAGCATAATCTCTGGTATGTCGCTCAACCTTGCCAATCGGATATTCATGCTCACTTACTTTATTACTTTAACGGTTTCTCTCTCACATCTGATTTCCCCTATTTTTCTGCAAAGATATAAATTTTCTTTTGAAAATCTTCTGGACAGATACTAAAACTGACTTTCCTCGTCACATTTCCATGCCTAATTGTCGAGTATAGTGTCAATTACTAATGCCAGCATAGAGTAAATTTGCCCTAAGACTCGAAAATAATCCGGCAAAGGCGTGAGTTTCTCAGATTTTATTTGTACTTTTGCCATGACATTCAATTGTATTGCATTTAAGTATTAGTTCACAAGGTAATGAAAAAGAATCTTGTTTTTGCGACTCTACTACTCGTTGCTCTGTCAGGGCAGGCTCAGGAAAAAGTCATGAACATCCTGAAAACGGACGGAACAAATGCCCAAACCCGAGTGGCCGATATGAAGCAAATCAGCTTTCTCGCGGTGGAAGCAGGCGACCAAGGCTTGCTTGTAAAGACTCTGGACGGAGAAACAGCTTTTGTGCTCTTCGAATCGAATCCCGTCGTAACGATTTCCAATGGCAAACTGACCGTAAAACCGAGTTCGGCAACTGCCATGAGGTTTGAAATCAACGACATAGCAGAAATTCTGTTCGGAGATGAATCAGACGCCACACCCATCAGAAAGACCGAGGGCTTTGCCTTTGTCATGCAGGATGGCAGTGTGCTGCTTCGGAACATTCCAAAGGGCATCAAACCTTGCATATACTCTATCGATGGACGCAACCTCCCTACTCCTCCCTTCCAAGGCGGAGAACTGCGATTGAGCCGAGCTACACTTGGCCCTGGCATCTTCATCGTTAAGGTTGGCACGCTCTCTACCAAGATAAAGCTTTAATTCCACACCCTCCTAACTTCAGACTTTTGCAAGATGAAAAAGATATTCCTACTGGCTATCGCCCTCCTGGGAACTATACAGTTCATGGCCCAGCAACCCACCACTATGATTACGACACTCACCAATGGCGCAATCCTCCGTACCGAAGTGAGCGAGGTGGAAAAGATAACATTTGTCGACTCGTTGTTCAACCTCAACAATAACGGCTATCGCATCCTCGAAGCCGATGAACTCTGCTGGCCAGACGACCGACTGCTCCCCTACTTCCCTGCTCCCGCATCTTCAATCAGATCTCTTGACATGCCAGCAGCCTCGCTTAGTGACGAAGAACGCGTCATGTTTTGCACTTTGCAGGGTATCGTTAATCGAACTCGCCCACGCATCATCCTGTACAACCACAACGAAGAACCGCGAGACACATGGCCAACTGCACACAACCTCTCGATTACCGCCACATCCACTTCCGCTCCCTATACTCTGGTAAAGCTATTCAAGGATGAAATCAAAGGCCTGGTGCTCTATAGTAACGAGAAGAGCAATCATTACTCCAACCTTGCCGTCACTATAGCCGGACTGGATCGCCTGCTCCCCGTAACTGAGGGGATTAGGTCCAAGCTTGTGGCCAACGGCATGGACTTCCCAGTTGTAGAAGACCTAACTTCTCTCACCATGACCAATGCTTATGCAATCTACAACTATCTCTACAACAATTACTGGAGCCGTTGCAACCATCGCCTTCTCATTAGCGAGCGTCCCAACATTCCCTATGTTCACGACATCGGTGTCGCCTGTGGTTCAGCTTGTGTATGGCTCGACCCTCGAACCAGTAGCGAACGTTCAATTCTCGACAAGTTCCTCAAGGATATGACACCCGGTCGCGACTTTGTCCTAGGCTGGTATCCAGAAGAACGTTCCGGTGTGGGCGAAGCCACTAAATATGGCCTTTCCTCTGTTCCTGCCGATTACTTCGAGAATGCCACTGTTTATACGGCTGTCAACAAGCCAGTCAAAATTCCTCCAGTACCAAAGCGTCCAAAGTTGGAGAACAAGATATATGCTGCCGTCTATATAAGTGATGGAGACAATATCCAGTACTGCCAGCATGCCATGGCGAAAATATTCGAACAATCAGGTCGCGGCCAGATGGCCATGAACTGGACTATCAGCCCCGCACTGGCCGACTTCTCTCCATCAATGCTGAACTACTATTATGGCAAAGCAACGAATAATGACTGCTTCGTCAGTGGACCTTCAGGCATGGGTTATACCATGCCATTCAACGGGTTAGGTAGTGGCAGCGGCGAATACTATTTGTCGTCTGGTCCGAAACTTACTCCTTATATCCAACTCACCCAACGCTATATCGAGAAGGCAGGACTGCGAGTCATCACTATTTGGGACAATATCAGCACGTCTCAGCGCAAAGCTTTTGCCGACAATTGCCCCTACCTCTACGGACTTACCATCAACGACTATGAAAGGCAGAATGGCAGATTGCCCTATGCAGTACAGTCCGGTTGGCTGCCCATCGCACCTCAGTACCCTTGCTATCGCGGCACTGCAGACGAGATGGCTGAGTTCTTCAACCGCGACATCAAGAACTTCAAGGGAACGGAGCCGATGTTTGTCACAGGACAGGCCGACGTCTGGAACTTAGGTCCCGACAAACTCATTGCCCTAAGGTCAAAACTCAATGCACTCTCGCCAAACAATGTCAAGATTGTCCGAGCCGACCATTGGTTCAACTACTACAACGAGGCTCGCCATTTGCCATTTAACATTACTATGCTTCAGGATATGGCAATTACCTCCTCTCCAAACAAGACAAGTGCCAGATACGCTGCCGATGGGTCTCCTTCAGATGGATACATTTGGATTTCTAGAACTTCCGACGGAACAGGTTGGGTTAAAATGGATTTCAAGGAAACCTATAAGATTAGCCGATACGTGATACGGCATGCCGAAGCAGCTGGATTGGAGCCTCAACTCAACAGTCGCGACTTCACCATTGAGACCAGTCTTGATGGCGAAACTTGGACCACTGTTGGCACTCATACTGGCAATACCCTACCCGTGACCGATGCCAGCATCACTCCCATCGATGCGAGATATGTTCGGGTAAATGTTACAAACAGCGGAACAGACGGCATTGTACGCATTGGTGACATCGAAATATATGGCGCGCATTAACGAATAATGACGCTGACCTACATCTTCCATAGCGGATTTGTGCTTGAGACGGAGCAGTCCATTTTGGTCTTCGATTATTGGCTTGACCCAAGTAAGGTGATGGATGGAGTGCTACAGAGCGAAAAGCCCATATATGTATTCTCCAGTCATTTCCACGAAGACCACTTTACGAGAGAAATCTTCAATTGGAAGAAGTCACATCCCAACATTTCCTACATCCTGAGCAAAGATATTCTCCGACACAAGCGTACCTGCAAGAAAGAAGCTGATGTCTGGCTGGCTAAAGGTGGCTCATGGACTGACGAAAGGCTATCCGTCAAAGCACTTGGCAGTAATGATAGTGGCGTTTCGTGGGTTATTGAAACAGAGGGTAAGCGCATCTTTCATGCAGGGGACTTGAACAACTGGTATGCGAGATTCCTGTCTAATGCAGTCCCGGGACAAACCATCTTTAGCGATGAATTTGGTGAGGACATCGACCCTATCGCTCATGAAAAGCAATTTCTAGGCGAATTGAAGGATATCAGGAAAGTTGCAGATGGCTTCGACCTCATCATGTTTCCCGTGGACGGACGCATAGGCAATGGTTATACACTTGGTGGTCGACAGTTCATTGAGCGTTTCAAGGTCGGGATGTTTGTGCCCATGCACTTCGTAGCTAGTGGCTTTGAATCCTCTTGGCGAATGAAGGAATTTACGGATGAGAAACACATTCCTTTTTGGGAAATAAGCAGAGAAGGAGAAACTATTGAGATATGAACAAAGAGGATTATCGCTCTTTTTCATTTAGAGTTTCAGCCTTCGCCATAGCCAATTCGGAATAAGCCGCCAGAAGAACGTGAGTATGCGATAACGCCAATCTATCACGCGAATGTGACGATGATGATATATTGAGTTGACGATGTCGCGAGCCACTTTCTCCGGATGCATCAACATTGGATAAGGGAAGTCATCATTTAGCAAAGCCGTATCAACAAAACCAGGACGAATGTCTGTGAACCTGATATTCAGGCCACGCTGGTGTGCTTGTTGTTCCAATGCCTGAAGATAGGTGGCTTGCAGGGCTTTTGTTGCCGAATAAGCCGGAGCCGGACCTAAGCCTTTCGTGACTGCAATGGAGGAGATGGCTGCGATGTGACCTTCGCCTTTTTCTGTAAAATACCTGTATGCTATTCCTATCATTCTGGTAAAGCCTAAGGCGTTGGTTTCCATTGTATCCAATTCGATATCTTCCACCAATGTGCGATTCTGCTTGCCAATACCTGAGGCATGGAAGTACAAGTCTATCTGTCCGAGTCGTTTTATAAGGCTCTGCAACCGTTCTCCCGCATCGGGTTTCGTCACGTCGATTATCATCACCTCTACTCGGTCAGGTGCTATTGCCTTTATTTCCTGCAAAGGTTCTTCCCGACGGGCTGCCACGCCTATATGCCAGTCGTCAGCAAGAAGCAACTTGGCTACTTCTCGTCCAATGCCGGAACTGGCTCCCACGATAATAGCTGTCTTATACATGATTGGTCGTTTTCTTTGTTTTAAAGTTTCATACTATTCATCGAGATTGGGCAAATAAAAGTCGAAGTCCGCACGACGGCATTTCAGGGTGCCATTACTGAAGAAGAGTTCACCACATTCCAAAGAAGACCGACGCTCCTCATAAGGAATGTTGCCAATGCCGTTCATGTGGACTTGCGGATGGGTGGTACGACCGGGATGAGTAAAATAGATGATGTATGCTTTGTCGCCCACCACCACAACATCTCCATGGGCACCACTCGGACCATCATCAGGTCGGCTGGTGGCATCTTCGAGGATGCAACCCTGACGCTCCCACTTCTTCAGGTCGGCCGACCGATAAAGGCGCATTCCATGCCACTCGTCAGTCAGCATCCAGTAGTAGTTCGCAAATCGAAACACCTTCGGACCTTCGCAGGCACCCTCTGTTTCGGCTGGCCTTCCTTTTGTCCAATGCTTCAGGTTGCGACTCTCGGAAGTCCAAATGTTGGACTGGTCGCTCTTCTTATACCAAGCATGCCACAGTCCCGTCTCGTCCTGATATAATGTGATGTCGATAACGTTCTCTTCACCGAAGTTTACTGGTCCTCTGTACTTCCAATCCCAGCAGTTCTTGCTCGTATAGTGTATTGTCGTGGACTTACTGCCCCAATGATTCCACACACCTCTTATATAAGTAACGAAGAGGTGGTAGGTTCCTTTGTGATAGACCACATCGGGAGCCCAGAATGTATTATGTCCGCGTTCGAAATCAAGGTCGAGCGTTCCACGATAGTACCACGAAGCGCCATTGTCCACACTCTCGGCAATACCTATGGAGTTGCCATAACAATAGGCCACGTCGGCAGTTTCCTGATTGGCACGTCGTTGGGTATAGAGCGCCCACCATGCCTTTTCTGCTCGGTTATAGAACACTACGGGGTCGGCTGCACCATCGGTCACAGGGTCTCGAAACATAGGAGCCGGAGCTTTATGCAGTTGTGCCTGACCACTCAAAGTCAGCATGACAGACATCAATAAGAATAACTGTTTCATTATGTGTAACTTTAGAAACTCCTGTATATATAGGAAGGGTCTTTATTTGGAAATTGACGCGATACCTTCTTTGCGATAACCGCTGGCTGTGAAGATGGCAAGGAGATTGCCTGCTTCGTCTGTGACACGCACTTCGCAGAAGGGAAGATGATGGTGGTTGACAAGTTCCTGTGCTTGAGCAGAAATGAGTCCAGAGGTCGCTCCACGAACAAAAGTGATATTGGCAGTGGATGTGACGGTCAGCGTACCATGACTATTGGTGGCAGCTGCAAAGGCAAGGTCTGCCAAGGTGAAGAGCAAGCCTCCCTGAACATAGCCTCCTGCATTCAGATGGCGAGGCTCTATGCGTACTTGGGTACGGGCATAACCTTCCTCTATCTCTACTATCTCTATGCCGTTCTGCCTTGCAAACTCATCATGCATGAAGAAATCCATTAATGCTTTTGTGTCTGTTGGAATCATCTTTTCGTTTATTTCGTGAACCTTTGCAAAGGTACAGCTTTTTTTCGAAGTTATCAAATCTGACGCAATAAACTGACCTTTCTTATCTCATTTTATGTTCGTACCTTTGTGGAAATGTTTTTCACGGAAACGAGTGAAACATTGTTTTATGAGAGAATTGTGTGGGACTATATAAATGTGTAAAGAATAACGCAGGAAAACTTTCATTTTGTGTGAAAAAATCTCAAATAGCTTGTGCCATTCACGAAATCTTCGTAACTTTGTAGTGCCATTGAGAGAGAATTCTCAAACGGAAAAACAGGGCACGTTCCGCTGCACAAGATGATTCTCGAGGCTCAAAAGAATGAGGGCGAACGAGGCTCAGTTAAAATGCAAACGTGGCACGCTTAGTTTGGAAACATAACACGCTTAGTTTGGCAACTTGGCACGTTACGTTTCAATCCTCAACTCGCGACAATTTCGTGCTTACTTTAGCAACAAGGACTACTTCGTGAGCAAAGAGCCGAATATCGAATACTATGAACAAAACGAACGCATACTTATGATTGACCAGATTATTGATTACAACAAAACTTTCGTAGAGCAGAAAGGCTACGAGAAGTACATCACGGACAAATATCCGGACAAGAAGCTGGCCGTGCTTTCGTGCATGGACACCCGTCTGACAGAACTCTTGCCAGCAGCTTTGGGACTGAAGAACGGAGATGCCAAGATTATCAAGAACGCCGGAGGTCTGGTCATCTCGGCATTCGACTCAGCCATGAGAAGCCTGATTGTGGCCATCTACGAACTGGGAGTTGAGGAGATCATGGTGGTGGCTCACTCTCATTGTGGGGCTTGTCACATGAACTTCGACCACTTTTACCACGAAATGAAGAGCCGAGGCGTGACCGACGAAACGCTCGACACTATTCAGAAATGTGGCATCGACCTGCATCATTGGTTGGAAGGATTCAAGGACACACCAGAATCTGTCCGCAAAACCGTGGAGACCATCAAGACACATCCGCTTGTACCCAAAGACATCGTGGTTCGCGGCTTTATTATCGATTCTGAAACAGGAGCTCTGGAAGAGATCTGCTAAGGGGCAAAGTCAAGAAATGAAGACCAGAGTAATAGCATTCTTATTAGCTCTCCTGCCAACTTATGGCAACCTTTGGGGGACACGTGTGCTAACGGGTGACGAACGGACAGAACTCTATCTGCCTCTTATCAACGGGAAGCGAGTGGCCCTGTTCAGCAACCAAACGGGACTTGTGGGAGAAGAACATCGGCATGTATTAGACCTGCTCGTGGAGAAGGGCGTTAGGATGACAGCTGTCTTCTCGCCTGAACATGGCTTCCGAGGCCGTGCCGATGCAGGAGCTGTAGTGGCAGACGAGGTGGACGAGAAGACTGGCATCCCCATCCTTTCGCTCTACGGACAAAACCGAAAGAAACATCTCGGAAAGGAAGCAATAGAGTCGTTCGATGTTCTACTTGTCGATATTCAAGATGTTGGCCTGCGTTACTATACATACTACGTAACCATGTGCCATCTAATGGATGCTTGCGCGAAATATGGACGAGAGGTCATAATCCTAGATCGGCCTAATCCTAATGGGCACTATGTTGATGGACCTATCCTAGACATGAAGCTTCGCAGTGGAGTCGGTTATCTTCCCATCCCTGTCGTACACGGCATGACGTTGGGCGAACTTGCACAAATGGCAGTTGGAGAGAAGTGGCTGAACGAGGGTAATGAGTGCAGCCTGACGGTAATTCCTTGCTTGAACTATACTCACCAGACACACTACTCCCTACCCGTAGCACCATCACCCAATCTGCCCAACATGCAGGCCATCTACCTCTACCCTTCCCTCTGCCCGTTCGAAGGCACAGTAGTCAGTATGGGACGCGGAACTGACAAACCCTTCCAGCAATATGGACATCCTGGGATGCAAGCATGCCACAGTTACTCCTTTACCCCACAGAGCATGCCTGGAGCCACTAAGCCCGTTCTGCTTGGTGAAAAGTGTTACGGCAGGGACCTATCTACCATTCCCTACGATACAATATGGCAGCAGCAAATGAGCTTGGCCTATGTCATAGATGCCTACAGATGCCTGAAGAATGAGGGCAAGGCAGATGGGTTCTTCACTTCCTTCTTCGACAAACTGCTAGGCCAGACCTACGTTCGCGAAATGATAGAAAAAGGATTTAGCGAAGCTGAAATCCGTGCTCGTTGGAAAGACGAGGTAGAAGAGTTCAAGCAGAATAGGCAAAAATACCTGCTATATGAGTAAAACGTTCCCTACTCTACATTTATAGGAGTTAGATAAACATTACGGAACTCCATAGGACCACCTTCGCTCTGGAAGCCGATGTAGCCTTCCAGAGCCTCGCACTTGGCTTCGTTCACTTGCACGCCATTTATCATGACAATAACATGCCCGTTCTGGCAGGTAATCTCCGTCTCGTTCCACTCTCCAGCAGGTTTCTCAACTTTAGTCTTGTCCACGAGTTCCTTCTTGTAGAATCCATTCAGGCCTTCCACACCTTCAATGGGAATGCCACCCATCAATACGCCCAAGTCTTCGCCCTTCATTTGGCACTGTAAACCTGTAGGCCAAACACGGTCGCCTTCCTGAAGCATGACAAAGATACCGCCATCAGCCGGTTCTGCAGTCCAACGCCATTCTGTATGCAGGACGAAGTCGGAATACTTCTGCTCAGTCCGCATATATCCGAAAGGCTGGCCCGAGATGCGTATCAGCCCGTCGGAGGAAGTGAAAGTCTGGCTTGCATCCTCCTGACTATTCTCGTCTGTTACAAATACCCAACCTGAAAGGTCATTTCCGTTGAACAAGTTTGTCTTCTTCTGGCTGCATGAGGTGGTCAACAACACGAAGCAGCAAATCATCATTACTTTTGTTTTCATAATCTATTGTCTATTTGTTTGTTATGTATTCTGCAAAGTTTCTGCCTCAGACAGTCAACTTGATGTCAGGCTGAGAATGTCTCTCAGGAGCGAATTGAAGTCGATTAGGTTGTCTGGCTTGGGCGAATAGCCCAGGATGACGACTACAACCTGTTGGGAAGGGAATATGAAGATGTCCTGCCCATCGTGGCCATCGCAATAGAACATATCCTTCGGAACATCGGGATACTTGCCACATCGGTTTAGCCAGAAGTAGGCACCATAGCGGTCTTCGCTATTGGCAGCCGGTGTGCGTGTATAGTCCACCCATCCTTCGGGCAGAATTCTTTTGCCCTTAACACAGCCATCGTCAAGATACATCTGTCCGAAACGTGCGAAATCCCTTGCCGTAACGTAGAGGTACGATGAGCCCAAAGGCGTCCCACTCATATCTTGCTCAAAGACAGCACCATAGATGCCGAGCGATGCAAAGAGTCTTGTGTGCATATAACGGAGGAATGTTTCGTCGGAAGGGAAACTACTCCGCAGATAACGCATCACGATATTCGTACTTCCGCTGGAGTATTGCCAATGAGTACCAGGCTTGTGTTCAAGAGGATTCGAGAGGGCGAAGAGACCCATGTCGCGTTTGATGTAGAGCATTATGTTCACGTCCGAACGTGCTCCATAGTTCTCGTTCCACTCCAGTCCACTCTGCATCTGCATCAGGTCGTGGAGGGTAATCGTTTTGCGTTCATCGGCCTGCCACTCTGGGATATCCATCGGAGCATGAATATCGAGGAGACTATCCTTTACCATAATGCCGACGAGCGCGTTTGCAAAACTCTTCGCCATGCTCCAGCTTAAGAGTTTCGTGTCAGGACCAATTCCCTCGTCATAGCATTCTGCCACTACCCCACCCTTGTGCAGAACCACGAAAGCAAAGGGATGGCCGTGATAAGCATGCTCCTTGACGAATGCCTTTGCAATTGGCGCAAGCCTTTCAGCGATAACGGAGTCGCCCGTAGGGAGTTGAGCGGAATCTCGTTCAACTTCAGAAAGGATATCCTGTGGGAAGCTTTGTTGTCTCAACTGTTCGACTGTTGAGCCACGAAGTAAAGTCACGCCATAACCCTCGCGATAAGCCGCAGTCGATTTGCCCCAAAGGAAACGACTTGTGACAGTCTTGTTCTCAAAGTCTACCTTGTTGCTCGTAAAGCGAATGAAGGAAAAGTTCAGGTCGAGCGCTTCTACATCCTTCGCCTCGCGACCTGAAACAAACACAGCCGAAGCCAGATTCTTCGCAGCATAGCCTGTTATGATAGGCATCAGACTGTTCAGGTAAATACATCCTCCAAGAATGGCAAGAAGGAGTGCTATGCCGACATATCGTAAAACTCTTTTCATAGAATCATTAAACGCTATTCCCAGAGGATTGCTTCTGGGATGGGGTTGTTTATAAAATCATAATCGTTCACTTATATAGTTCTTTGTACTCAGTTCATAGCATAAAGCCTCCAGTTCCCTTAAGGACATGCTCTTTATGGATGCTTCTATTTTCCGTATCAGCTCTTCTCGCTGAACTTCTTCTGTTTGCTCGAATCTTGTATATGTCATATCTTTGCTAATGTTGTGGAAGGCTGTAAGGCCGAAAGGAAAAACGTATTATTTATTATCATCATTTATTTATGTTCGGAAGTCATTTCCATCACTAGACGGCCACCCTTGAGCAATTCGCTGGCAGGGAAAGAGAATGTCGTGAGGGGCTTGCCATTGAGGGTTGCCTTGCTGACATACAGATTGTCTGCCGACGTGTTTCGGGCCTCAATAACGAAGTCTTTGCCACGTCCGTAGCGACCTCCCAGATGGATAGTTGTCTTGGGGTAGAGCGGGCTGGCCAGCTCGTAGATGGGCTCCTTCCTGCAACCGCCGTCTATCTGGAAAAGTCCTAAAGCAGCCATGACGAACCAAGCGCTCATCTGTCCCTGGTCTTCGTCGCCAAGATAGGCATTCCATACGCCATAGCCGTAGTAGCGTTCCAGCACGGAGCGTGTCCAGCGTTGTGTCAGGTCGGGCCGTCCAGCCCAGTTGAAGAGAAAGGCGAAATGCATGCTCTGCTGATTTCCCTGCACGACGGGATAATCCCAATATGCATCTCC